>CAZQEG010000007.1:0-1214 GCA_964591575.1 uncultured Thermoplasmata archaeon | reverse complement strand
ATTGACAGAAGAGTTTGCTTCTGTTGAAGGAGAAGTGCCTGTCTTCAACCCTTCCTCCGTTTTTTCTTCAAATATGTTTTCCTTTCCCCATTTCGAAAGAAGATAGAAGGGTGGCAGGAGAACTATGGTTGAGATGAGATGCCCGAGAATGAAGGGTATTGCCATAAAGTAGCAAAGAATAAGGCCTTCAGAGGTATGAGGATAGAACGGGCCCAACCAGAACCCGAAATTCGTCCATGCGTCATAAAGCAGACTCCCCCATATTCCAGCCGCTGCATACAGGACAAAAGAGGATTTTTCCGTTTTTTTGCCTGCTATCTTTCCAAGAAAAGTTATCATCAGAAATCCGGTCCAGACGAATAGAGTGATTAAAGCTATGGTCAGAGTATGAATTCCTCCATATATGCCCATAAAATAAAGGATACCATCGCTCACAGACATTATAACAAGTGGTACTAAATATGTTACTCTCTTATCGGATACATAACCTGAAGTAAGGGATGTTAGGGCCACCAAGGCAAACATATCAAAATATACCGCTCCTCCATTTGAGATGCTCAGACCAACAAAAATCCTGCCTCCGATAGCCACAGCGATTAAAAGCAGGAAGAAGAGCGCTTGGCTGAGTTTTTTGTACATCGATGCATCTATTTTAACTCCAATTAGGTACTTCATATTTCCACTCCACAATATCTCCATTCTTTAAGTTGTATTTATTTGCACCTACCATTGGAAGGGTTCCATTCACATAATACTGCCAATATCTTCCATTATTTCCATTTTCAACTCCATCGATAGATTGCACGAACATAGAGTCGTATTCACCATAGTATGTGGCTTCAACAGTGAAATTCCCATGCTCGGGCTTTGCGCATTCCATAAGAAGTCCATACGGAGTAGGATCCTTTAGGGTAATGTTTTCAAAAACCATGGTGGTATTGTTCCCGAAATCTATGATTAAACTGGCAGAAATTGTTGAATTGGTGATATTCTGATTTGTACTTCTCTCTCCCTGTTGTTTTTGAACAAAATCCTGCACATAAATATATGCAATGCCACTTCCAATTAACAGCCCGATGACGAGAAACACTACTGCAATGGTCCATGTATTTTCTTGTGCAGGCTTGTCTTTTTCAGTTTCCCGCTTCGTCACATCACCTTCAATATCGACATTCTGTAGTTGCATAAATACTTTTCTCCGTTGTGCTGGGGAC
>CAZQEG010000006.1:17205-18710 GCA_964591575.1 uncultured Thermoplasmata archaeon | reverse complement strand
GGGTTTGACGGACGTTTGACTCTGCGCCCTTATCCAAAACCCGTATTTAAAAGTGATGGAAAGCCATCTCAGGAATACAGGTAGGTCTGCCTGAGACTGTAATCCTCAAGCTGCTTCAGTTCCGGGTCCTCCATGAGTATGCTCTTCGCATCTTTCATAGGTACGCTGGACTGTATCTCCTTCGTTCTTCCACCTCTTCCGAACGACTTTACCCGAGCATTGATGACCCCGAGCATGTCGAGTTCCGAAATGAGGTCGGTTATTCTCCTCTGAGTCAGCGGTTTCACCCCAACCTCCTTGGCAATCTCCTCATAAGCGGAATAGACCTCGCCTGTCGTAAGCTTGCTCCGTCCTTCCTGCTCGTGGAACAGTATGGAAAGCAGAACTATCTTCGACTGAAGGGGAAGGGTGCGTATGGTTTCGGCTATGCAGTCCAGTTCTATCTTGTTCTTCGCCCTGTAAACATGCTCCGTCAGTACCTTGTTCTCCCCGGAGCGCTCTGCAATCTCGCCTGCGACCCTTAGAAGGTCAAGAGCTCTTCGTGCATCGCCGTGCTCCTGGGCTGCGAGTGCCGCACATATTGAGGTTACGCTGTCGTCCACGGCTCCCTCCCTGAAAGCGAGTTTCACCCTTTCGTTCAGAATGTCGGCAAGCTGGGAGGCATTGTATGGCGGAAAGACCATTTTCTCCTCACTCAACCTGCTTTTCACGCGAGGGTCAAGGAATTCCATGAATTTGAGGTCGTTAGATATACCTATTATGCTGAGCTTGGCTCTTTCCATATCATCATTTATCTTTGTGAGATGGTAAAGGACATCGTCCCCGCTCTTATAGACCAGCCTGTCTATCTCGTCCAGCACCACTGTCACAACACGCCTTTTCTCATCGACCTTGTCCTTCAGCATGTTGTATACCTTTTCGGTCGGCCATCCCGTGAAAGGGATTCTCTCGGAAAAATCCTTTATGAACCGGTTTCCTATGTTCTGGAGTATTCCGTAAGGTGTGTCGACAATCTCACAATTTATGTATATATAATCTATCTCTGGGATATCGAGGACCTCGGAGTCCACGAGTTCCTTCGTTCTCTTTATCTCCCTCGAAAGGTATCTTATTACGGCTGTCTTCCCTGTTCCGGTCTTGCCGAAGATTATCACATTGGACGGCCTCCCTCCCCTGAGAGATGTGGCCATCACGGATGCCAGCTGTTCTATCTCATCTTCCCTGTGCGGGAGCTTTTCAGGCAGGTATGAAGGCCTCAGAACCTCTCTGTCCTTATTGAATAGCATGGGGCCATCGAGATAGCGGTTGAATATCGTCGTACTTCTCATCGGATTATCCTCCTTGTTACACGGTGATTAACTGGGTTTTTCTCCTGTTTCCGCAGGGGAATACCCACAATTCCATCTGACTTTAAAAGCTTTATCAATCATTTATAGCCATCATTGTATTCATATTCTCAGGGCCGGTTGTATGGAGTTAGGTAATGCTCCAGAGAGCGCAAAGAT
>CAZQEG010000006.1:13052-17105 GCA_964591575.1 uncultured Thermoplasmata archaeon | reverse complement strand
TCCTCGATTCTCACGCCGCCCCAGCCCGGCAGGTAAATTCCCGGTTCCACCGTTACCACCATTCCCTCTTTCAGCTCCATCTTAAGGCGCGGAGAAAGGCCTCCGCCGTCGTGAACCTTGAGTCCCAGTCCGTGACCAAGAGAATGTATGAACCTGTCACCGTAGCCGGCCTTTTCTATGATTCTTCTGGCAGCGGCATCCACATCCGGACCGTAAGCCCCGTCATGAACGGCGTCTATTCCGGCCTGCTGCGCCTCCTTCACTATCTCATATACCTCTTTATGCTTTTTATCGGCTTTTCCCAGCACGAATGTTCTCGTTGTATCCGAATTGTACCTCTCATAGCGAGCTCCGTAATCAAAGAGCGCATAATCGCCTCTTCTCAGCTTCCGATTCCCTGCCGTGTAATGCGGCTCCGCACTGTTCTCCCCGAAAGAGGATATGGTCTCGAATGCCGGGCCAGTGGCTCCCCGCTTCATCATCTGATATATGAGCAAAGCAGCGGCCTCGTATTCTATTGTGCCTTCCCGAAGCTCCTTTATCGTATCCCCGAGGGCATCGGTGGCTATGTCCGCTGCTTTTTTTATTCTTTTTATTTCAGTGCTGTCCTTTATCATTCTGCTCTTTTGAAGGACTTCCGAGACATCTCTGAACATTTTTCCCTTCGCAGCAAGCTTCATGGTCCTGTATGCGGAATGCTGGATATCCGCAAAGTTTATCCCGACATCCCCGTCCACATCGAGAAGCCCCTTTACCGAGCTTTTGAAGTCATCTTTCGATGAGAAATACCTCTTTTCCATATGCGAGCGGGATGCGCTCTCCCTCTCAAGCTCGCTGGTCAGTATAACACCTTTTCCGTCAGGATATATAACCACGGCAGATCCCTCGAAAAGACCCTTGGTAAGGTCGGTAACATAGAAGAAATTGACATCCACATGAGGCTCCTCTCCGTTGTAAAGCAGTATCGCTCCGATATTCTCTCCTGCATTCTCGAATATTCTCTTTATTCTGCGTGCCGTCATGGTATCACCGCCATGCAATCGTTATCTCATCTTAAACCTTTTCGGGAAAGAGCAAATCTTTAATCCCGAGGATAATGCACCCCCATGAAAATCCCGAGATCACACCCGAGATACCTCTCTCTTGTAACAAGGGAAAGGCTTGTCGAACTGATGCACGAGGGAATAGTCAGCGAGGCTGGCCTAATAGCACATGGAAGGGGCGAAGCTTTCGACTACCTTCTGAATGAAATGACCCATGATTTTGCGGAAAAGGCTGAAAAGGCGGGAGTTGCTGCCCTTATGACAGCAGAGAACCCCGTGATATCCGTCAACGGAAATGCAGCTGCGCTCTCCGGGAAAGAACTCATCGAACTGGCAAATAGAACCCATGCGAAGATTGAGGTGAACCTTTTCCACAGGACCGAGGAGAGGGTGAAGAGGATATCCGATTACCTTCAATCCCTCGGAGGAACGGGCATACTTGGGCCGGAGCCGGATGCGAAGATACCCGGTATAGATCATGCGAGAGCGCTGTGCCATCGTGAAGGAATATACTCCGCAGATGTGGTTCTCGTTCCGCTGGAGGACGGGGACCGGGCGGGAGCGCTGAAAAATATGGGAAAAACGGTGGTAACCATAGACCTGAACCCACTTTCGAGAACTGCGAGGACAGCGGATATAACGGTTGTGAACAATATCATAAGGGCTGTGCCCGAAATGGTGCTCATGGCGGAAAAGATGGACATGGGCGATGCGAGAGATATCCTGAGGGAATATGACAATCGGGATGTTCTGAAGGATGCACTTAAAAGCATGGCCTCTGCGGAGATTCCGGACGAATGATGCGGTTTCGAGGATATTCTTAAATACCGGTTCCTCTCTGCCATCTCAACAGAAGGAATGAAATTGAGCGACATAAAAAGACTAGTATTGGATGTGTTGAAACCCCACCAGCCGTCGATAGTCGAGGTATCCGAGAAGCTGAGCGCTCTGAAAGGGGTCCACGGCGTTAACTGCAGTCTGGAAGAGGTGGATCGGGAGACGGACAGCCTCAAGATAACCATAGAAGGAGACAGCCTCGACTTCGAAAAGATAAAGATGACCCTGGAGGAATGCGGCGCAGACATACACTCCGTGGACAGCGTTTCTTCGGGAAAAAGGATAGTGGAAGAGGTCGAAACACCTCAGGACAGATAATCCGTTTACTCAGACTCTCTATTATTTTTTATTATTTCGGCGATTTTTCTGAGCAGGAGCTGTTTTTTCATATCCGTTCGTACCAGAACCCTGCCTCCTTCCCTCCACCAAAACGAAGGATAATGAGCGTCATATTCCACCTCATATTCCATCCCGAGGGACTTCACGGCAGCAAATATCTCCCTCATCTGCGGATTTTCAAAAGCAAGGTTTTTGGGCACCCTTCTCCCTGAAGAGCGCCTTATGTGGGAATTGAAATATTCCGGCCATATAACCTTCATTCTTTCTTTCCTGGATACCATCTCATTTCACCAGAACAGCATTCACGGCCCCGTCCTGGCCAGGTCTGGATGTTACCCGCGCATTTCCGGCGGAGGTCTTTATTATTGCACCTTTTGTGATTATGTTCCTCTGAACATAGTTCGGATTTGCGGAGTTCTCCACCACGCTTATTATCTCGGCCCTGAGCGCTCTCTTCTTTTTCGGGTCATATATGACGGCATGCATGTCAGAAAGAGTTCTCACTCTGAAATTTCCTCCTCTTCCCCTTGTCTTCTTGGCTCTTCTTTCACCTATCGTTGTGAACTGCTGTTCCTTGCCTATCTCGTATCTTCTCTTCTTTCTCAAGCGGCGATATCTTCCGCCCGTCGATTTCCTTGTGGATTTTCCTTGCCATAGGGCCATTCTTTCACCTACTGAGCGCACAGAAAACATTTGTTATTTAAGCATTGCTTTGAATCCTCTCTGACACGGAGCAGAAGTGTCAAGGAAACTTTAAATACTAGTAAGAATAGAGAGTAATGGAAATAGTCTATCACTCTCATCCAATTCACAAATTCACATTCAATCTCATATCTGATCGAGAAAGAAGCGGGAGAAGTGCATAGACTGTTTTCTAAGGAGATGATCGTATGATCGATCCAAGCACGACGAAATATCTGATAAAAGCGAACATAACAGCAGAAGGTGTTGTTGAAAAGCCCGATGTTATCGGGGCAATCTTCGGACAGACCGAAGGACTTCTCGGCGAAGAACTCGATTTGAGAGACCTTCAGAAAGGAGCGAGAATAGGAAGAATAGAAGTGGAAGTGAGGTCAGAAGGCGGACGCTCTTCGGGAGAGGTTACCATCCCTTCGAGTCTCGACCAGGTCGATACTGCCATACTTGCGGCAGCTCTCGAGACCATAGACCGAATAGGACCGTGCAAAGCGAATGTGAAGGTAATAAGCATACAGGATGTGCGGGCGGAAAAGAGGCAGAGAATACTGCAAAGGGCTAAAGAGCTCCTGACGGACATGCTCACGGAATCAAAACAGCTCGGCACCAGCCTTGCGGATTCCATACGCGATTCGGTACATCTTGAGGAGATAACCAGTTACGGCCCGGACAAATGCCCGGCAGGTCCGCTTCTCAGCTCGTCCGACGAAATAATAGTTGTCGAAGGCAGGTCCGATGTCCTGAACCTTCTGAAATACGGGGTTAAGAACACGATAGCTGTAGAGGGCACCAATGTCCCGAAGACAATACATCAGCTCACGAAAGAGAAGACCGCCACAGCCTTTGTTGACGGGGACCGTGGAGGCACACTGATACTAAAAGAGCTTCTGCAGGTTGCCGACATAGATTTCATAGCGAGAGCCCCGCCTCACACCGAGGTCGAAGAACTCACCAAGAAACAGCTTATGAAGGCCCTCAAAAACAAGATACCCGTAGATCAGTATATAGAGATGTATGGACTGGAGAATGGGCTGAAAGAGCCGCATTCCGGCGGGAAAAACGGACAGAAGAACAGCGGGAAAAACGAAGAAAAACAGAAGAACGAAGAAAAGAATCGCAACAAAGGCAAGCAGAAGGC
>CAZQEG010000006.1:0-12952 GCA_964591575.1 uncultured Thermoplasmata archaeon | reverse complement strand
ACGAAGAAAAACAGAAGAACGAAGAAAAGAATCGCAACAAAGGCAAGCAGAAGGCGCAGGAAAAGGTAGAACAGAAGCCGGCCCAGAGAAAGAAGCTTTCCTCACAGCAGGAAAAATTCTATGAGATGCTCAGGGACATGGCAGGAAAAAAGATAGCGAGGCTTCTCAATTCCAAGGGCGGAATAGTCACGGAAATCTCCGTGGGTGAGCTTATAAATGTTCTTTCCAGCGAGAAAAAAGCGGTAAGCTATGTCGTGTTCGACGGGGTAATAACCCAGAGACTCGTGGATATGGCACATAAGAAAGGGGTCAAGATAATAACCGGTGTCAAGATGGGAAATGTTACCAAACTTCCGTCTTCGATGACCATATGGACGAGAAAAGACCTCGAATAAACCACTTATATCTATATTTTTAAACCTCGTGAGAGTGCTCAATGGTTATATACTCCTTTTTGTTTATGCGATATATGGATGTGATGTCACGGACATAGTTGTTCTCGTAAAGCAGGTTCCGGATACTTCGGAGATAAAGATAGACCCGGAGACAGGCACAATGATAAGAGAGGGCGTGCCGTCGATACTGAACCCATTCGACCAGTTCGCTCTGGAAGAGGCGGTAAGACTGAAAGGAAGTACCGGAGGAAATATAACGGTCGTTTCCATGGGCCCTCCGCAAGCGAAGAGCGCTCTGCAGAAATGCCTTGCCCTTGGTGCGGACGAAGCGATTCTTCTCTCTGACCGGGCCTTCGCAGGAGCGGACACTCTGGCAACCTCCTATACGCTCTCCACGGCAATAAGAAAGATAGGGAATTATGACATGATATTCTGCGGCCAGCAGGCGATAGACGGAGATACCGCACAGGTCGGGCCGGAAATAGCCCAGCATCTGGGTCTCCCGCAGATCGCATATGTGGAGGAAATACTCGAAGCAGGGACCACAATAAAGGCGAAGAGCGTGACGGATGACGGATATCGGATAGTTTCCGCCCCTCTGCCTGTCCTCCTAACGTGCACTCCGCCGAGCTCTTTTGTACCTGCTTCTCCCTCGCTGATGAACGTCATGAAGGCCAGAAAAAAGGACATAGCTGTGTGGAGCGCCGAAAATCTGAATGCGGATAAAAACAGGCTCGGACTTTCGGGTTCACCTACGCGGGTTTCAAGAATATACTCTCCACCTGTCAGAAATGGTGGGCTGATTTTCGAGGATGCGGAAGAAGGGGTCTCGAAGGTGGTGCGCGCTCTCCGCGAGAGAAAGGTGATTGAATGATTCGTGTAATAAAAGAGAAGTGCACTGGATGCGGAATATGTGTGAAGGTCTGCCCATTCGGAGCTATCGAACTTATCGACGGAAAGGCGAACATCGGCGAGAAATGCGTTCTCTGCGGCAGCTGCGTCAAATCATGTCCTGTTAGTGCGATAGTGATAGATCAGGAAGAGAGAACCTCTTCTGAGGATATATACTCCGGTGTATGGATCTTTGCAGAAGCGGAAAACGGGCTGGAAGAAGTTTCACTTGAACTCATGACGAAGGCCAGAGAACTTGCGGACCGGCTTAAAGAAAGAGCCTGTGCGGTTCTTATTGGTAAAGATGTGAAGAGATATGCCGAGGAACTCGGAAGATATGGGGCCGACGTCGTGTATCTCATTGAGGATAAACGGCTTGCGGAATTCCGGGCCGAGACGTATGCCCATGTGCTTATGGAACTCATCCGCAGATACAGGCCGTCAATTATGCTGTATCCTGCCACCCGTAAAGGAAGGTCTTTCGCTCCCCGTGTAGCTGCGGCTCTGAATCTCGGATTGACTGCCGACTGCACCTCGCTGGATATAAAGGATGGTATGCTGCTCCAGAGCAGGCCGGCTTTCGGAGGGAATATAATGGCAGATATAATCTCTCCGCATACTAGGCCACAAATGGCCACTGTCAGGCCCAATGTTCTGAAAAAAAAGGAGAACCCGAGAAATTTCAAGATTGTCGAGTTCAAAACCGAACTGCCGGAAAGCGCACTTATGACGGAAATACTGGATAAAATCCGTACTGCCGGAGAAGGAATGAAGATAAATGAAGCGGATGTCATAGTTGCCGGGGGTGCCGGCATGGGTGGAAAGAACGGATTCGAGATGCTGAGTGAACTGGCAGAGCTTCTCAACGGTGCGGTCGCCGCCTCCAGAAAAGCCGTGGAAATGGGGTGGGCGCCGAAATCCTCACAGGTTGGCCAGAGCGGGACAACGGTTTCTCCGAAAGTCTACATAGCCTGCGGAATAAGCGGGGCGGTCCAGCACATTGTAGGAATGAAGGAATCCGAACTCATAATCGCAATAAACAGCGACCGAAAAGCACCGATATTCGATGTGGCAGACTATGGAATAGTGGGGGATGTGAATGAGATAATCCCCGCACTCATGAAAAGCATCCTGGAAAAGCGGTGATTCAGAGGTCGACTATCTTCCCCGGATTCATTATGTCCTTCGGGTCTATCGCTTTTTTTATCCGACGGATAAGTTGGACCTTTTCAGGCTCGAACTCTCTGAGATACGCCTTCTTTGTCAGACCCACTCCGTGCTCTCCGGTGATGGTCCCTCCGAGAGATATGCCGAGCATATGTATCTCCTTCCTCAGTCCCGGATATTTTTCCTTCCATCCGGAGTCCTTCATTATGTGGGTGTGAACATTTCCGTCTCCCGCATGCCCGTAATTCGGAAGCCTTATCCCGTACTTTGCGGCTAATCTCTTCGTGCCCTTCACATAATCCGCTATTCTGCTGGGCGGAACAGTGATATCCAGTATCTCAACCGTATCACTTTTGAGAGCTTCATAAAAAATTCCCCGAAACTCGAGAAGTTCCTCCTGCTTGCGCTTTGTATCGATGAAGAAGACATCTATCGCATTGTTCCTGCTGCATACCTCGCTTATGCGCATGCAGATATTCATATTCTCCTCTTCGCTGGTGGAATCGACAAGTATCATTAGGTAGGCAGAGGCCCTCACAAACGGCCATTTTTTACCGGTTATCTCTTCGGTTGGTCCTATAACCTCATCCTCTATGAATTCCAGACTGACAGGCGTTATTCCGGTCATCAGGATCTCCGGTACGCTGTTTATCGCATCATCGAGGCTGCTGTAAGGTACAATGAGCATGTTGAGACTTGGCGGAGGAGCTATGATCTTCAGAATTCCGGCAGTCACTATCCCCAGCGTTCCTTCGGAGCCGACAAAGAGGTTCAGAAGACTGTATCCGGAGCAGTCCTTCACAAATTTACCTCCAAGATTTATCACGGCTCCATCCGGAAGGACAACCTCGATACCTCTTACGAAATCGCGCATCACCCCATATTTCACCGCACGTGCTCCGCCTGCATTCGTCGCAATCGTACCCCCCACCATGGCGCTCGTATCTCCAGGATGGGGAGGAAAGAAAAGCCCTTCGGCTTCCACGGCCTTGAAGAGATCCATCAGCCTCACGCCAGCTTCGGCAGTGACGGTGAAGTTCTTTTTGTCTATTTCTATTATCCTGTTCATCCTCTCGAGGCTGAGAACTATCCCTCCGTCAACAGGGATGCAACCCCCCGAAAGCCCTGTACCTGCTCCTCGCGGTATGACCGGAATCGATTCGCGGCTGGCAAGCCTCACTATCTCCGATACTTCCTTCGTATTCGAGGGTTTCACAACAGCCGCAGGATATGTCGCTATCTCGTCGGAAAGCGCATACTCATCGTGGGAATATTCTTCCATCCTTTCTTTTTCGGTTATGATATTGCCCTCTCCTGCGATATTTTCGAGTTCTTTGAGTATCCTAGGACTAATTTTTTCATACATAAATACACCTCAGTCTCCGTATATCGATTGTGGTATAAGATAGTATTGCTCGGTACACCTATGTGATATCACTTTATCCTGAGCGCTTTCTTCTTCTCCTCGAGCCTCTTTTCATATTCTTTTCCGAGGTCCCATGCGATATCCTCGAGGTCCGAGAGGTTCTTCGAGAACTTCGACTTGCTGTTCGTTTCCATGAGATTCTCGAACTTATTCATCTTCTTTCTCGTATCATAGAAATACCATCCGCCTATCGGAGTTCCGAGTCCTGCCAGAAGGAGTATCCAGTAGTTCCAGTTCCCGGGAATTCTCACAAAGGCATTGATGCTCTCCGGAAGATATGCCTGCAGAAACAGATAAGAAACGGAAATAAAAAGACCTATGAGGCTTACAACCAGTATCGCACCGGATATTATCAGAAGTTTATCTCGTATCCATTTGAAATTGCTCAAGATTTCACCTTTTGGGCGATAAGCGAGGACATATATATGGTTTCGGGATGGCTGAAAGATAAATCTAAGGAGAAATTGCATGAAATAGATTGGCTTGCTACGCATAAAATTATGAACCGTCACAAAGAATTAAATATTGCTGTCTCTTGCGGTATTAGATAAAAATGGACATCCTGAGACTGGCGTATGCCATAGCTTTGATTTTCTTCATACCGGGGTACACCGCCGTTCAGGCGCTCTTTCCGAGGAAAGGAGAGCTTGACCTGGAATACGACGGACTGTATCGTCTGGCCCTATCCATGGGCCTGAGCATCGCTATTGCCATATTCGACGGTTTTTTCCTCAATGAGCTCACGAGGAGCTTCGGTATATACCCCTCACCCGGTCACGGGGTTGTGGAGGAGCCTTATCTATCCATATCTCTGTGGACTATAACTGGCGTGCTTTTTGTCATTGGATGGTACAGGGGAGCATACCCCCTCGTGGGAATAATACATCCGAAACTTTACAGGGAAGCACCGCCCTATACCCCGAGCGTCGAAAAACTGAAGGACAGGGCCCTCAAAGAGCTTGAAGACCTTGCGGACGAGCGTGCGAAGTTGAAGGTCCAGATGAAGGAGTACGGCATAAAGGAGAGGTCGAGCGCAAAAAGCATGAGAAAGTACTACCAGACAAAAAAGGCGGAGGCCAGCAGAAGACTGGAGGAGATAGACGAAAGAATAAAGGAACTCGAACAAAAGGTGGAGCAAGGAGATTTCTGATGGAATTCAAATATAAGCTGATAATAGCAGTGAGGAATGACCTCAAACTTTCCAAGGGGAAAACGGCTGTTCAGGTGGCTCACGCAGCGGTATCCTGTGCGCTTTCTTCCAAGAAAAATCACCCCGTCATATTCAAAAGATGGTTCTCCGAAGGGCAGAAAAAGGTTGCGGTGAAGGTAAAATCCCTCAAAGAGCTTTACGAACTGAAAGCGCAGGCGGAGGCCATGGGACTGACGGCATCTCTCATAAGCGATGCCGGGCTGACAGAGGTGGAGCCGGGGACGGTCACCTGCCTCGGAATCGGACCTGCGGCGAATGAAGTCATCGACAGGATAACCGGAGATCTTCCCCTTCTTTAGGGAAATTTATTTAAAGAAGTACGAAATGGAGCGGCGATTAACATGGCAGAAGCAGAAGGCGGCTGGACACAGGCCGAAGTACGGGAACTTAAACCCGGAAGGTATATGATAATCGACGGAGAACCCTGCAAGATAATGAGCATCACGACATCCAAGCCAGGGAAACACGGCGAAGCGAAAGCTAGGATAGAAGCCATGGGCATCTTCGACGGACAGAAAAGAAGTATCGTTCATCCGGTGAAGCACAAGATACAGATACCCATGATTAACAAAGGCACCGCACAGGTCGTTTCCGTTATGGGCGATGAGGCGCAGCTCATGGACCTCTCCACATACGATATGTTCACGGTTCCGGTCCCTGAGGAATTCAAGGACCAGCTGGAGGCAGGAAAGGAGATACAGTACCTCGAAGCCCTCGGCAGAAGAAAAATAACGAGAGTATGACACCGACCTTTCTTTATTTTGACAGCGATAACAGCGATGCGAGGATATCCGTCATCGGAGCCCCCTATGACCTTAACAGCAGCAGGCGCTACGGCTCCGCTGATGCCCCCGCATACATAAGGAAATCCTCTCTGGAAATGGAAAGCAATTTCCGCGGAATGGAGCTTTCAGGTCTGCCGATTGAGGATATGGGCGATGCAAAGAGAGGAAACTGGAATTATTTCCGCAAAAGCCTGATGTCCATGGTAAAAACTGCCGTGAACAAGGGAAGCGTCCCTCTCGTATTCGGGGGAGATCACTCCGTAACTCCGGTGGTTCTGAAAGCTCTGAACAGGAGAGATATATCCGTCGTGGCGATAGACGCACATCTGGATTTCGATAGGATGCTTAACGGAAACAGGTACAGTCACGGCACACCAAGAAGGCTGGAAGCGGGTATTGTCGGGCCTGAGAACATACATATAATAGGAATAAGGAGCTGGCCGAGCAGAGCCATGGAAGATGCTGTGAAATCCGGTGTCAATATAACCACCGCATTTGATATGAAAGAGAAAGGGATACCGACACTTCCTTCCGGGCCTGTTTATCTTACGATAGATATCGACGGGATAGATCCCGCATATGCACCGGGAACAGGCACCCCGGAACCTTTTGGGATGACCCCATGGGATGCGGCACACATCATAGATTCCATTGCTCCCCGGGCAGTCGGAATGGACATCGTGGAGGTCTGTCCGAAGGTGGACATCAATGAGCTTACGAGCACCCTCGCTTCCAGACTTGCGGCCCAGTTCATCTATTCCTTCTTCTCATCAGAACAATGAACGAAGCGGCACCGATAAATGAGACGATCTCGAACCCGGGGGTCGTGAGTGGCGAAGTGACCCTTACTTCTCCAGAAGACGTGTATGACACAGAAATGAGCGAATCGTGAAAACTTATATCCGATGCACTGATGAAAATATGGTAATAGTCATCCAGATGCGCTCCGTTCCCGTCGTCAATATATGTGGTCATCCTGTTGCAGTCCCTGACAAGGAACTCCGAATTCACAACATCCACATTATACCAGTACGGTCCGGCGCTCCCATTCTCGGGTGGTATGTAGACCATTGCCCATGCATGGCCTCCCCAAGTGTCTGTGCTTTTATCGTAAAGAGCGCCGAGTTCCAGTCTTGCCGGAATTCCGACTGCCCTCAGGAGGGATATATAGAGCATTGACTGCTCATCACAATCGCCCCATCCGTCCCTCAATGTTGCCAGAGCATGTTTCGGCAGGCCGCCGTATTTCTGATTATCATATGAAATCTCTTGGGCTGTGGAATACCTGAAATTGTCTATCATATAATTATATATGGCTTTTGCCTTGGAATATACATCCGGCTCTTTATCGGCTATCCTGTGGGCGAGCGAGCTTATTTCGGGTGCGGCAGGCTGTACCATGACATCCGGTTGTCCGTCGCCGTCTCTATCTGTGGTGTCCAGAGATGTATCATTGGCCTTCAGCACCCATTCGTCACCCAGAAAATCATCCCTTATCTGCTGTGGTATCTGGGATGTGTCGCCGCTGGAATCCATCTTCCACACAAGCGTTTCCGTGGAAATCGTGTATGTCATCCTTATGCTCTCACTTCTGTGGGACGGAGTCAGGCTTCCCTTCCATACATTCCATTCCACTCCGTACCTCGTTCCGCTTGCCGGCTGCGGGGAATAGCTCTTGTCGATGACCTTCTGAGCGGGATCTATGTCAAAAGGAGGGGGCATATCAAGGGTATAGGAACCAATCCCCGAGATTGAGATATCTCTCTCGATTGTAAAGGTCGCTTTGGATGGGAATGCTCTGTACGGACCAGCATTGTTGAGTACCACGGAAAGCAGTGGCGTGAAGAGAAGGATGAACACGAGAAACAGAACGAGAATCGTTATGGCAATGCTTCTTAATATGCCTCTTCTGTGTGAAGGTCTCGGCGGGGGTGCATAGTGGTGCTCTTCCGGTGGTGCACCGAAATAAGGGACATCATCTCTGCCGTCCATGAGCGAGAGAAAACATGCATCTCTTTAATCCTTTTGGAAAAAATTGTAAAAGTAAAAGTGTTGAAGGGTTTAGTGTCTCTTTTTAATGACTATTGCGGCCATCGCCAGGGATATTGCGGTTATCATGCCAACTGCCTCAAATCCCGGAACCTTGTCGACATTTGCGGTCGGTGCGGATGCCGGGGAAGCGGTTACCGTTATGGTGGCTACCGCTGGTGAAACCGGGTCCGAATACCCTGCCATATGGGCATTTATATCGACCGTGTGTATTACCCTCTGACTCAGCTTCGGAGCATGGAATGTTATCGTGGCTTGACCGTTCGAATCGGTTACTCCGGATATGTTTGCGCTCGCACCTGTGGATGGTGTTATCTCCACACTTACGGTCGCTCCTGCTACCGGTTGATTGTTCGCCGTAACCGTTACTGTCAGAGTCGTTGTGTTCCCTCCGCCGACCTCAGCAGTCGTCGGGGTTACAGAGACGGCAAGATGCGTTTCCGCCGGCAACTTTACAGTGAGAGCTGTGCTCTTCTCGGCATGCACATACCCTGCCTTTGATGCTCTGGCGCTTATCGTGATGTCCTGAGGTGCCGTTACATCGGGGGCCGTAAGAGTCACCGTTGCCTTACCTGAGGAATCCGTGGTAACTTCAGTAGCGCTCAGGGTACCTGCGGTTGCCGAGATCTCGACTTTCGCTCCCTCGACAGGATTGCCGTTATTGTCGTTCACCGTAATCTTAACGCTCACATTGTTTCCGGATATTACGGAAGAAGAGCTGACCACTGCCATCGAAAGGCTTCCGTGTATCGTATGATATACGTTCAGGAAAGAGAACTTGTTGTTTATTCCGTTTATCATGCTGTAATAGCCCTCGTATGATGCGCCGTTGTAGTACTGGAGGCCTTTCAGATAGGTAAGAACTATGGTGGCGGTATCGTCATAGAGTATTCCCTGCGCCTGCTTTATGTATTTCTGCTTAAGGGTTATATCCATAGCCGCATTTGCCTTTTCCATCACTGCATCGAAATTGGCGTTAGAATAATGCATGAAGTTCCCAGAATCCCCTGTTACGAAGTTCTCAAGATATGACGGGTCAAGAGGATAGGACATCCTTGTAATAACCATATCGAAATTGCCGGCATTCATATCGGTTGTCACATTTACAGGAGCTTCCACAACCCATGTATTGTTTATACCGACGTCATTCTTGAGCACCTCAGACACGACCTGTGCCTCCGCAGCTATATAGTTATCCACATCGATACCCACGCTCTTTACCGTAAGGCTGAACGGGGTTCCGTCAGGAAGGTCTATATAGCCATTCCCGTCGGCATCCACGAAACCTGCGTTGGAAAGTATCGCACTGGCCTCGGAAATGCTGTATGGTCTTGCCTGCAGTGAGGAATTGTACCAGAACATATTGTTTCTGGGTATTACGGAATCACCCACAAGTCCGCTGTTCAGAAGTGTTTGAGATACATACGAATTCTTGTCTATCGCATAGGATATTGCCTTTCTGAAGTCGGAATTGTTAAGAGGCAGAGATTCGCAGTTCATTCTCAGCTCTATCGTTGTGGTCGTAAGAGGCGTCAGGGAGTTCATTCCCTGTACAACGGATTTGTAATAGGGGTTCACCATATTGAGGATGACATCGACCCTGCCCTGATTTATATCGTCCACTGATGCAGAATCCATGTTGTATTCCACGACAAATGTTATTCCATCCACATACGGCCTTCCCATGAAGTAGTTCGGATTGACCGATACGGAGAAGGTATCCTGCACGAATGAGAAGTCAACTGCGATATACTCCAGCGGATCAACATCGTGAATGGTTATCGTCCCATTTACAGCATTGACATCCACCGTATGGGAAACATCATCGCTCCAGTTCGTTCCGGTATAATTGCCTTCGAACAGTATGGGCTGGTATGCGTGGACCGCCACACTGCTGGCCACTATGTGGCTGTGAGAGAGCTGGAATGTCACATTACCACTCTTTCTTGAGGCGGTGTTATGCGGGTCCATAAGCGTAACATTCGTATCCGTTCCGGTCCTGTTGCCTGTGGTGTATCCCATGAATGGCCCCGTCCCGACAGGTGCGCTTGCACTGCCCTGCTTTACTATGGGAACGAGGAGCGCCTTTGTGAAGAAGTCGCTGTTGGTAGAATTCAGAACGAACTGCACTGTGGTATCGTCAATTGCCTGTACGGATTTTATGAAAGATACTGAATTATGATAATAGCCTGTACCACTCATGTATTGTTCATAGCTGTATACAACATCCGCAGCGGTCATCGGCGTACCGTCCGTAAACGTCACTTCGCTTCTCAGGGTGACATTCACCGTTACATTGTCCGAAGCAACAGTCCAGCCTGTGGCAAGCCATGGCTCTATGCCCTCTGTCGGTTTATACACTGCCAGAGAATCGTACAGCACATTCATTATCCACTCATCGTCGTTTGCATTGAGGGGGTTCACGGTACTCGGCATCGAATTTGCCGCCACTGTCAGGATTCCCCCTGTTTCTTTCGCTGTTTCAGCCCTTACACTTGCTGTCCCAGCACCTATCGCTACCAGAATCATTCCCATTACAACCAGCATTGATAGGGCTGCGGTCTTTACCTGAGTTTTCTTATGATTTTGCGTCATTTTCTTCCTCCTTCGATTAACCTTTATTACCAATCCTGAAGGATTCGTAGGAGAGGAATGCTTAGCCAATATATATATGTTTCGTCTGCCTGTTCAAACTCCCATATGAATATTCGTGCAGATGGTTTCTAAAGCTATGATAATCCAGATTGAAAGACCTTGCCTATAAACTTGCTACCTGTAACTGAATAGATAGGAGAAATCAGGTGCACGTGAAGGGGCAAAAGTTTAATTTACAGGGCACCCTTGCCAGAAATATGAAAAAGACCGATACTTCAATTTCTATATCTGAGAAGCTCTTTAATATGCTTGACAAAAATAAGAACCTTGTGATACTGCTTCTTATAATAGGCATAATACTGGTGATGGAAGCTTTTATATTTATATATACGACCCTCAATCACTGGTTCTCACACCTGCCAATCCTTCTTCTTTTCATTCTCTTCTCAGCAGGGGCTATCGATATCATTCTTATATTCTTATATAGGAAAAGCAGAGGGTTGAAAATCGGAAATGCGGAACAGAGGATGCAGATGGCTCCGTATCTGAAAATGATAAATAGATATATACCGATATCGAACAGATTTATATCAATAAGTATCGGATTATTTTTAATTGCATCCATCTGGATGATGAAAGTCGCCGGTATCGGTAATCCAATTTTCGGAGATACGGATATCCTCCTTGTTATGACCGGAGCTATGTTCATATTGTATCCCTTCATCCCGAATCAATACTGGATGGAAAGAGATTTCACGCTGACATTCCTCATATTTCTCCTTACCATCATGGGAATAATACCTTTTCTCTTTGATATGGCGGGAGAAGACTTCATATACTATTTCCTGACCATGCCGCTCCACAACATACTTCGCTATATCGGCATAGGAAACGCTCTTGTTCCTCCGTCTAGCATCATTCTTACTGGCTCCGCATCTAAACTCAAGGGTCCCATAATAATAGCCCGCTCCTGTTCCGGCATATATTCATTCAGTATATTCACCTCCGCTTTCATATCTTTCGTTCTTGTTGTGTATCAGAAGATAGACAGGAAGTCCGTACTCTTCCTAGGGCTCGGCATAATTCTGGCATATATCGGGAACCTGTTGAGGATGACAATTGTAGTACTTTCCGGCTACTATTACGGCCAAGAAACGCTTCAATGGACTCACTCAAATGTTGGATACATAATCTTTTTCGCATGGATGACAGTGTTCTGGCTGCTTCTTTACAGGTGGCTTATGAAAGAAGAAAGCATGGAAAAGCGATAAATCCTCCTGTCTACCATAAGTATGCTACTCTGGATTTCCGTAATATCGGCATTTGCCGGGGGATAGTATATTTTTATGTGATTGATTATAACTGTCTCGTTCGGTACATAGCCCAGATTCGCATCTCTTGTCTCGTTTATCTCTGAGTGGTGGCCCAAAGAGCCTATTTTTCTTATAACATCTACTCCGCCCACTACTTTTCCGAAGACAGGGTCATGAATATCGAGGCCTGGCTCTTTCCATGCATTCGATTGATTGCCGGAATTGCTCCAGTCTCCGTTGCAGATGTAAAACACCGATGTTATATTCCATGTATCGAACCATGAGACGGCAAGGTCAGTATGCTTCAAATCGAAAAGAACATCCGTCCTTTTTCCATACTTGATAGGCGGATATAGAAGCTCTTTTTTTGTCAGGTCAGGAGAGTACTGCCCGCTGTATATTAGTGTTTTTGTGTGGTTATACGGCCACGGAGCAACACCGTGTATTATCAATCCGTCATAGAAGCCGATGGCAACATATCTTTTGAAGTTATCCACCAGCCTGACCGAATCATACTGCTTATCCGCTTTGAACTCCTTTTCATAGAGTTCTATGCTGAAATTACCAATCGTGGTATTCACGAGAGCTATCGGATTCACTTCCTGTTTTTCCTCTGGAGGGTTAATGCCGACATTCGACTGGTTTGAATATATCCATCCCGACGCAAGCAGCATTGCTATTACCACAACGGCAATCAGGCCTTTCATCAGGTTCGAAGATTCCATAAGACCGGATATCTTCCCATATTTTTAAGTTTTCTCAAAAAACTTCGATAACAAAAAATAATTTAAAAAAGAAAGGGTTTTAGTCCTTTTTGCGATAGATGTATGTCACTGCTACGAACAGCCCTATTGTAGCCACTATGGGTACCAGTATCGTGGAGAACTCCGGCACCGTTATGGGTTCGCCGCTTATAGGCTCCGAACCGACAGTTTTAACAGCTCCGCCGTTTCCGTCTGCAAACATCGGACTAACCGTGACAACATAGTTGTCAATGAGTTTCACTGTATTGCCGGGAGAGCTGTACATAGTATTGACGCCGCCTGTGCTCTTCAGCTGGGAACTTGTCAGATTCACCCACCAGTATCCTGTTGAACCTGGGTCAGTGGCACCTGGTTTTG
>CAZQEG010000005.1:8984-21706 GCA_964591575.1 uncultured Thermoplasmata archaeon | reverse complement strand
TGGTTTTTAAACATTTGTGCCCAATAGTTCCTGAACATATCGGATATCGATTCCGTTCTCTATGAGATGGGTAGCGAAGCTGTGCCTCAAAGAACGAACAGAAGCATCTGTCGTCATTCCTGCCTTTTTGAAGAAATTCAAGTCCCACAGCGAGCGCTCGTCAGAGATAGCCTTGGTTAGAAGGCATCTTTCCGGTTCTCCTTTCCTTCCATGTCTTCTTTCTTATCTTTAAGATATGGGTACCTGTATATGTGCCCGCAGTTCAGGCATCGGACGGTTATACGGCCCCGGTTGAGCCTGAATTCCGCATTCACGCCCGGCATAAGGAAAGAATCGCATTTTCTGCAGTAGCGCATTCTGTATCTCTCCGGCACCCTGACATTGTAGCGCATACCTATCTTTCTGGCGAGATGAACATAGCGGTTCGCTCTGTCCTGTCTGCCGTTCAGCGCCTCTTTCTCCGCCAGTTCGAACAAGATATCTATTCTTTCTCCGGCAATTCTCACCATCTCCTTGGTTCGCCGGCCCTTTCTTCCCCGACTTCCGGATCTTCTCACAATATCAGACCTCTATCCGTATCCCATAGACCTTCTCGGGGTTCTCTTTGTGTATCTTCCATGCCTGTTCCTCGCTCATCAGCCCGTTTGCCAGAAAAGCTTTCGTGCGCTTCGGCACGGTTCTCAGGGAAAGCACTGCGCCCGGCCTTCTCAGGTCGTCGATGTAGTCGGTCTCCATGGTGAAGCGGTCCCCTTTTTTCAGCGCTCTTCTTATGTTCTCCTTCGATGACAGAACCGAGGGAAAAAGTCCGCAGTTCTCCTCTGGGAGTATATCCGGAGGCGAGAAGTGCTTGACAACCCGACCTCTTTCGATTCCCACCCTGTCTGCGAAGGATGCCAGTTCTTTCCAGCCCTCGGGCGTGGCCTTCTCCGTATGCAGGACTATAGCGCAGCCGAGATCCTTGGCGAGTTCCATTCCGTGAACAAGTATTCTGTTGCTCGCTTCCCATTCCTCGGGGCTGACCTCGAAATGCGGCCTTCCCACCTCACCTATCGCAATGGCCTTTCCTTCTTCCACCCATTTGGCGGCGAGTTCCATGGCTTCCATCATTATCTCCTCTGCTTTTTCGAGGGGATGGTGCTCTTCTAGCCTCATAAGGTCCGCCGGATAAGGGCCGACCGTGAGAAAGACGGTTACATCGGTCTCGGCCCGTACTTTTTCGACCATTGACAGGGAGCGCTCGTACTGTGCTCTGAAATCATCGATATCCGCAAGCGGCATCTCGGAATAGGGCATATGGGACATTATCAGATGCGTGCCTCCGAGCCTCAGGAACTCCTTAACGGCATCAACATTCCGCCCCTGAAACTGGAGGTGCATATGGTCGTCCAGTATAGGCATCATTTACGGCAGCTGTCCGATTTTCCTCAGTTCCTCGGATATCTTCTCCACCGCTTTCTGAACGTCTTCGGGCTTTTTCGCACCGGTGCATACAAGTTTCCCCGATCCGAAGAGAAGCAGAACGACCTTCGGGTTATACATCCGGTAAACAAGCCCGGGAAACTGCTCCGGCTCGTATTCTACATTCTCAAGCCCGAAAGACATGGCTATCGCATTCAGGTTTATCGGATTCCCGAGGTCCGAAGATGCCACGATGTTCTGCACATGTATCTCCGGATCCTTGTCAATAGGAAAGCCCGCATTCTCCACCTGTTTTCTGAGGAATTTTATGGCCTTTTGGACTTCTTCGAGGCTTTTTCCTCCGGTGCAGACGACCTTTCCGCTCCTGAACAGAAGCGTGGCGGTCTTCGGTTCCTTTATCCGGTAGATCAGGCCGGGAAACTGCTCCGGCTCGTATTCGGAGTTCTCAAGACTGAGTGCCAGTTTCGGAAGGTCAAGGTCGTCCCTCAACGATGTGGATGCTACCACATTTTCTATCTTTATTGTCGGTTTCAAGTGCTCGTCCTCCTTGTAGTTTTTAAACCTATATAAATGAAGTATTTAAATCTTTTGGTATCTTATGCGGGAATTCCCGGATGGATGGGGAAGAGGAACGGACTTTCCTCTCCAATCGAATCTTTGTGTGAGATCACACCATTTGAGAGCCGATTGACACGGAGGAGAGCCGGGCTGGAAAAAGCAGGCGGGCAGCAGGATATCCCGGAGACTGAAAATAAAGACCGTGGTTATTTATAAGGCGGGTGTATTTCTAAGAAAGACGAATTTCGAAATTACAAAAACGAAAAGTATATATGCTATGAATTTTTCGAGCAGTGCAAATACTTGGAGGAAACAAGATGAAAACCGCAATCGTTGCTTCTGCATTCGCCTTCGTCACATACCTCCTGCTCACGGCGGGAAGCGGAGACATAGGTCTCTGGAGTCCCGCAGAGATAGCGATAGGCATCGTTCTCGGGATTATTATAGGGCCCGTCACTGAAAAGGCACTCCCCTATGAAAAAAAGGAAGAGAGAAGAGGGAAGCCTGGAGGGTGGCTTCTCCTCCCCATATATCTTGTGGGGCCTTTTTTCATCAGCATGGCGAAGGCCAACATAGATGTGGCATATAGGGTCATAACCGGAAGGATAAGGCCCGGAATAATGAGAATATCTCCGGGGCTCAAGCGGGATATCTCCATAACCGCCCTTGGAAACTCGATAACACTCACTCCGGGAACACTTACAGTGGATGTGGATGAGAAAAGCGGAGATTTATTTGTTCACTGGATAAATGTAAGAAAAGGGGACGAACTGTACCCGCGCTGTTCGTATGAGCATATCTGCGGTACTTTTCCGAAATGGATAAGGAGGATGTTCGAATGATAGAGGACATATTTTTTTGGGCATCCGCAGTACTTATCGGATACATAGTTCTCGCCAGCATAAGGCTGGTCGCTGGTCCGACGGTACCGGACCGGGCCGTTGCCCTCGACACCATCAACACATTGGTCGTGGCATCCATGCTCTCTCTCGGAGTCGCTTATCAGGAAGTGCTTTACATAGACATAGCCATTGTATATGCTTTGCTCTCCTTCATCTCGACGCTTTACATCGCAAGGATAATAGAGGAGAAGGAGGCGAGGGCATGACGTATCTTCTGCTGATTCTTTACCTGTTTATTGCAATCTCCCTCTTTTTCAACGGTCTTGGGGTCATAGGCCTTCTCAGATTCCCGGACGTTTATACCAGACTTCACGCAGCGACGAAGACCACGACCTTCGGCTCGATTTTTATGGCTTTCTCGGTGATGGGATACGGCGTGGTTTTATGGTGGTGGTCCGGCTTTTCCAATCCTCGGGGGCTTATGTTCTTTGTGCATACGGGAATTGCGCTCTTTGCCCTTCTTCTCACAAACCCTACGGGAGCCCACGCCCTTGCTAGGGGCGCTCACCGAGGGGGAATAAAACCCGTTGTAGCGGTTGTGGACCGACTGGAAGAGGCGAAATCAGAGCTAGCGGCCGGAGAGAAAACTCTTTCGACAGGAAAAATAGAGGAAAAGGAGGTTGAAGGATGATTGACATAGGAGATGCTGTGCATATCGGCGTTCTTGTCGCTCTGGTTCTCTCGGCCCTCGGTGTTGTAAGGCTGAGGGACCTTGTAGGTGCCGCACTGGCTCTGGGAGCTTTCAGTCTTCTGCTGTCTCTGGAATTCTACATACTTCAGGCACCCGATGTGGCTATAGCGGAGGCAGGGGTCGGCGCCGCACTGACGACTGCAATCTTTATAATGGCTATAAAGGCCACAAAAAGAACGGAGGGATATGAATGAGAAAGAGCATAGCATTCGGGGCCCTTCTTCTCTTCTTCGCTTTTCTGCTGGTTGTAGCCATGAACATTCATGGGTTCGGGCATCCGGTGAGCACGACCATGGACGACTATTTCATACACAACGGTCAGGCACAGACAGGGGCCAACAACATAGTGACATCCATAGTATTCGATTACAGAGGTTACGACACTCTTGGCGAAGCAACTGTCCTTTTCGCAGCGGTTTCTGGGGTTCTCATGGCGCTAAGGAAGGGAGGTGAAGAGGAATGAGGCCCATGTCGGTGATAGTCAGGAGCATGACGAAGATTCTCTTTCCGTTCATTCTGGTATTCGGGGCATATCTCGTAATTCACGGGCATCTGACACCAGGGGGCGGATTCCAGGGCGGCGCTGTGGCAGCATCTGCCATAGCTCTCGTGGTAGTATCTTTCGGAGGCACTAAAAAGGCCTATAAGGGCTATAAAGGAGTGACAGCGGGACTCGAGGCTACGGGGCTGCTTTTCTTCATCTCTCTCGCATTCGTAGGCATTTCCGTGGCCTTTTTCTACAACTTTCTGTCAAACACACCATATATATTCGGTACTTCTGTCGCTTTCGGACCGAACCCGGGCTACCTGAATACGGGAGGTGTTATACCTCTGATGAACATTGCCGTAGGAACGGAGGTTGTTGGAGGATTGGGGGCGATAATCCTCGCTCTGGGGGAGAGAGCATTGGGGGTGAGGCAGTGATAGGACAAGCACCGTTCATAGTGGTGGCAATAATCATCGGAATAGGCCTCTATATATGCATATTCAAGAGAAATCTCATAAAAATAGTGATGGGAATAAGCCTCATAGAAAGCGGAGTCAATCTCTTCCTCATAACTCTCGGATACAGATACGGCGGAGGCGCCCCGATATTCACGGATTCCACTAATTCTAAAATGGTGCTCCCCACCCCTCAGGCGCTCACCCTCACAAGCATAGTCATAGGGCTTGCCACCACAGCGCTCATGCTTTCTTTCGTGGTGATGATATACAGGCATTATAAGAGCATAGATACAGAAGATGTCAGGAGGCTGAAAGGATGAACATCATCGACCAGATTCCGATACTCATAATCGCCATTCCGCTTTTCTGTGCCTTCCTCACACCAGTCCTCGGAAAGCTCGGAAAGAAGATCCCAAGATACTTCTCTACGGCCGTATTCATTGCGGTTGCGGTTCTCGTTGGACTTCTTGCTAACAGAGTATATTCCAGTAGCTCACCCATTATCTATACGCTTGGCTCCCGGACAGCCACACCGTTCAGAATAGTTCTGGAAATAGATGCTTTTAGCGTGTTCATGGCCCTCATCATGGCCATAGTTTCGATAGCGACCTCCATATATTCGTGGGCATTCGTCGATAAGTACTCTGGTCAGGACAAGTTCTACACCCTGATGATGCTGGTGGTAATCGGCTCATACGGGATGACACTGACAGGAGACATATTCAATCTCTTCGTGTTCTTCGAGATATCCAGCATATCTCTTTCCGCTCTCGTCGCATTCAGGACCGAAAGAGGAGAAAGCTTTGAGGCGGCCTTCAAGTACATGGCCTATTCGACGATATCCGGTCTTATGCTTCTGTTTGCGGTGGGCATATTCTACAGCCAGTACAACGTGCTGAATATGGCGGCCATATCTCAGGGAGTCGCGAGCACGGGGCTCAATGAGCTCAATAAGATTGCGCTTGGCCTTCTGATAGCAGTCTTCGCTGTGAAGGCAGGCGCGATGCCCTTCCATATGCCCACTCCGGATGCATACACTGAGGCTCCCGGTGGAATAACGGCGCTCTTCGTCGCTGCCAGCCAGGCAGGCCTCTATGGGCTTTTCAGAACCTGTTTCACCATCTATGCTCCTGTGATAACAACGGAGACAATAGGCTGGGTCGTGATAATCCTTGGCGTTCTTTCGATGTTCGTTGGAGTCACCATGGCACTTGTGCAGAAGGACATAAAGAGGCTCATGGCATACCACGCCATCTCCCAGACAGGATATATGCTCCTCGGTGTGGGTGTCGGTATAGCGGTCCTCGGAAATCCCACTGCCATGAATGCCTATGGAAAGATGGCGATGGAAGGTGGAATATTCCACATAATCAACCATGCGATGTACAAAGGCCTCCTATTCATGACAGCCGCAGCGATATTTTACAGGGTTGGCACCAGGAATCTCAACGAGATGCGCGGTTTGGCACACACGATGAAATTCACCACCATATTCTTCATCATAGGCGCTCTTTCCATCGCAGGCGTACCTCCAACCAACGGTTTCTCCTCAAAGCTGATGATATACGAGAGCGTTTACCAGTTCAATCCCATACTTTCTGCCATAGCCATGCTCGTCAGTATCCTGACGCTGGCATCTTTTGTCAAGGTATTCTACAGTGCATTCATGGGCCCAAAACCAAAGGACATAGAACCCCCCAGAGAGGTTCCGATGAGTATGCTTGTGGGAATGGCCGTGCTGACAGGTGTGATAATAGTGTTCAGCCTATTCCCTGGGCTTGTGGTGGATACAATAATAAAACCTGCTGTGGAGGCTCTTCTCCATGGCTGGCCGATACCAGGAGGTGTCTAAATGGGCTGGTTATTCGGTATTGATACAGGAAGCGGTGTCTGGAACGCCCTCGTACTCGTGATATTCCTCCTTTTCACTATGCTGATAGCAGAGATGCTGAGAAGGATGGGCGTGAAAGGATACAGGAGGATGAAGCACAGAGGAAAGCCCTTCTACTTCGGAAACGAGGTCTCGGAGAGCTCTTATGTCAAGGCAAGCGATATATACTGGGGCTTCGTTAAGGCCATGGAGAAGTACTACAGACCTGTGATAGGGGCGCATACAGGGAATGTGAACGACTATATGGCATGGCTCGTCCTCTCGATGGCGGGCATACTGCTGCTGGTGTTCTTCTTCTAGGAGGAATGAAATGAAGTTGAAAAATACATTTGATCAGTCCATAGACCTGTGCATAGGTCACATGGACAGGGTGGCTGTTGTAGACGGCAAAACAGGTAAGGAAAACCATCGTCTGAGCGTTCAGAAGACGAGGAGGTTGATGAAATGAATGATCTCCTGAACATAGCCCTGGCATTCGTTTATGGCACCGTTCTCATACTGCTCGTTATACTCCTGGGCCTTCTCTACAAAGGTATAGACAGGAAGCTGGCTGCGAGGTTCCAGTCAAGGGTTGGGCCACCGATAAGGCAGCCATTCAGGGATGTCTCCAAATTTTTTGTAAAGGAGACCATAACCCCAGATGATGCAGTGCCATGGATATTCCATTCCATGCCCCTCATAGCATTCGCAGCTTCCCTCGCACTCGTACTCTACATACCAATTGGTCCTTTCGCCCCTGTTCTCGGAAATTACGGAGATCTCATACTCGTAGCATATCTCCTAGCAATACCTTCGCTAGCAATAGTCATAGGCGGTTTCTCATCCGGATCACCTGTGGCCACAATAGGAGCGCAGAGGGAGATGGTTCTGATGATGTCCTACGAGTTTCCCTTGGCAATAGTGATCCTCTCTCTGGCATGGCTGAGCAGCACCCATGGAATAAGTGGGGCCTTTTTGCTAAGCACATATACAGCAAATCCGGTCTGGAACATGGTCGGGCTTATAGGTGCCATGGGGCTGGTGTTACTTCTGGCATCCATATTCGTAATCCTTCCGAGCGAGCTCTCAAAGATTCCTTTTGATATACCTGAGGCAGCCTCGGAGATTACAGCTGGAGTTCTCGCTGAGTATTCTGGAAGAGACATGGCGATGTTCTATCTAACAGACGCTGTGAAGTGTTTTGTCCTTCCAAGCCTTGTTGTGGCCTTGTTCTTCCCTTACAACCTGTCTCCGTGGCTCGTATCCATTGGAGTTCCAATGCCATCCGCGATGGGTGTTCCTATCGCCGCATACACTGTGGATTTCCTGTTCTTCCTTCTGAAGGTATTTCTGGTGATGTTCTTCGCCATAACCTTTGTCAGGGTCTCACTGGCAAGGCTGAAGATAGATAAGGCATCCTATGTATATCTAGTGCCGACCACCATAATAGCCCTGATAGGGATGATATTCATATATCTGGAGGGCATCGTGTGAGGGACTTACGGTGGATTTTAGATAAAAACAATCCCTTTAACTTTCCTTTTCAAATACAAGGCTGGAAAAATAGGGAAAGGATATGTAACCGAGTGATTTATTTCTCTTTTTTATAACTTTCTGGTTTATATATGAGATCTTTGGGATTAAATGTCGCAAGGAAATACTCCTGCGTAAGCTTTAGGGCACCGGTTGGGCAGAATTCTTCACAGAGAGCGCAGAAACAGCACTTTCCAAGATCCACCTGAGGATATACCTTTGGATACTTCTCTTTATTCTCAGCAGGAACCATTTCTATTGCCCTGTTTGGACATACTCTTGAACAGGTACCACAGCTTATGCACTTGTCTATGTCGAACTCATGTTTTCCTCTGTATCTAGGAGCGGTTTCAAGCGTCTCAAACGGAAATCGGACGGTTATCGGCTTTTTTACAAAGTTTTTAGACAAAGCTTCCCATACCATTTTATCACCTATCCATATCTGCCGGACAGTGGTTCAGACTCCAGTATATTGCAGGCACATCGGCAATCTGTGTGCCTTCAAGAAGGAAGTCGAGCACAGGTATCAGATGAAGGAACGAAGGCCCCCTTATTTTTACTCTATAGGGAGAAGAGCTCTTTCCATCACTTATCATATATATACACGCCTCACCTCTGGCAGCTTCTATTCGAGCATATGCTTCTCCAGCCTTCATCCTCGCTAACGGAGAAAACTTGGTCCAGACCTCTCCTTCTGGCATGTCTTTTAGTGCCTGCTTCACTATTTTTATACTTTCAAAGACCTCGTCTTTACCGACAAGAAGTCTTGCATACCCGTCTCCTTCGTCTCTCACAGGTATATCAAAATCTATTCTATCATATACCTCATACGGATCGTCTTTTCTGACATCTGATTCGATGCCCGAACCTCTGAGAACAGGGCCGGTCGCGCCGAGTCTTATGGCATCCTTTTTGTCAAGAATGCCAGTACCTTTTAGCCTTGAAACGATCGTCGGGTTTCTGAATATTATCTTATCAAAATCTCTCATCACATCCTCAATCTTTTCCATAACATTCAGACACTTCCTTTCAAAGTCCTCGGGAAGGTCCCACCTCACACCTCCGGGCCTTATGTATCCTGTAGGATATACTCTTCCACCAGTAGTTAGCTCAAATAAATCCAGAATATAATCCCTATATCCAATAGCGATCTTAAAGCCTGTATCAAGACCCATAGCGAGTGAGATAGCCCCAAACCATATGAGGTGGCTCTGAATCCTTGTGAGTTCTGACATTATTACTCTTATATATTTTGCTCTCTCCGGCACTTCCAGACCCATGACTTCGTCCGCCGCCTCCGCATGAACTAAATCCCAGTTCAAAGGCTCGAAAACACACACCCTATCCGCTATGACTGCATTCTGCAGCGGATTTCTGTATTCCATAAGCTTTTCAAATCCTCTGTGAAGATACCCCGGGTCAGACCTTGCTTTTATTACTCTTTCACCTTCGAGAGTAAGTTTTACATTGAAATTTCCCGAGCCTGGATGTGCAGGCCCAAAGGGAAACTCATAAAATGCCATCTCGACCTCTTTACCCATTTTTATCACCTCAGATATGCTTTCTCTCTTTCTCTGTCCTTGTTGTAATACTTTTTTCTCACATATTCGCGCCAGTCAAAGTCCTTTCTAAATGGTGGAGGGCCATCCCAGCCCTCCAAAAAGAGGGGGGACTGATCGGGATTTCCTATGAAATTCACACCGAACAGTTCATTCAGCTCCCTCTCATGTATCCATGCATTCTTATCCCATAGAGAATAAACGGACTTAATCTCCGGTTTTTCTCTTGGAATTCTTGTCTTTACCGTGATAAGCGTCTTGAGTTCATATGACCACAGATGATATGTGATTTCAAATTCCCCTTCTTCCAGCCAGTCGGTGGCGGATATGGCCGAAAGGTGATTGAAACCCGCATTCTTCAGCGCAGAAAGTACATTATATGCCTTCTCCACAGGCACGTTGACCCATATTCTTCTCTCTCTTCGCTCTTCTGGATTGTATTTCCTGATTATATTTTCGATTTTGCTGTTCATATTTATCGCCTCTATTTAATTCCAAGCTCCTTTTTTGCCTGTTCGACATGTTCGAAAATCATTCCGACAGCATGGAAAATAGCTTCTGGTCTGGGGGGACAGCCCGGAACATATATATCAACAGGAATATAATCTTTAAGGCGCTTAATTGTATTATAGGAATCCCAGTACATCCCCCCCGTCATTGTACAAGAGCCAAGAGCCACAACAGCTTTCGGATCAGGTATCTGTTCATATATCTTCACCGCCCTTTTTATGGATTTTTCAGTCTGGTATCCGCCGATAATCAGACAGTCAGCATGCCTTGGAGTCCCTACAGGAATCAGGCCAAATCTTTCCATATCATATCTGGAAGCGATAACTGGGAGAAGTTCGGTAGACCCACAACTGTTAAACCAATTGAAGACCCATATCGCCTTTATCAGCCTGTCCATGGCCCTTACCGTTTTTTTCTTTTCTTCAATACTTTCAGACATTTTATCACCACTGCAGTGTGATAGCCCTTCGTTGCGTATTCCACTAAAAACTTTTCGCCGAAAAGACATTTGAAAACGAAAATTGTTGTAAATAAAATGATTTTAGTTTATAAATCGACGAAATAATGAGCATAGGTCGCGGAAAAAATCAAAAGATCTGCCAAATGTAAATGTTCTCGGCGCAATAGCCTCTATTAATTGTATAATTCGAAGGTCTCAATTCCAGATAATTAATAAATATTTTATCTATTAAAATATACTAACAGGCCGCATCTTTTATATCTCCCTGAAGATTCCATGCTATGAGGCTCCGTTTCATAATCGTAAACGAGAACAAGGCCAGGGAAGCGGAGAAGTATCTGGGAAATCTGGGATACGACATCGTACAGAAGGATCTGAGAACTCTGGAGATACAGGCCGATACTCTGGAAGAAGCGGCTCTTTTCTCTGTGAAATGGGTTAAAGATAGGTGTTCAGGAATATTTTTTCGGTGCTCCCCTTCTCCACGACCTTCGTGTCTCCGGTGATTATCGGCACATCAGCTTCCTTGGCAGGATCCCCTATGCTCGTCGTTATCTTTTCGAAATCCTCCATGTCCATTCCCTCTTCCACTATCATTCCCACAGACATACCAAATATCTCTGCGCCGACCGCAGTGACATCGTTAACGATACCACTCACCGCCAGCCTTCCTAATCTTCTCTTTTATGAGTGCGCCCATGGCATCTCCGTCTGCTCCGTGTTTCATCTCTATTTTCATGGTTAGAGGAATAAGAGGGGAATATATCTTAGCCGTAAGAGGTGAAAGCCTTTTAAACACTGCGGCACTTCCGTTTTCATGTCCTTCCCCAGAGACAGGATGTACCTGAAGTTCCGCCTGTACGGGTTCCTGAAGAACCTGAGGTTCTTCGATCCTTTCATAATCCTCTTCTTCAGGGAAATGGGAATGTCCTTTCTCGATATCGGAATCCTTTTCTCAATAAGAGAGATATCTACCAACCTATTCGAGATTCCCACGGGCTTCATAGCGGACTCGGTCGGGCGCAGGAAGGCCATGGTTTCCGCATTCGCCTCTTATCTCGTTTCTTTCTTTGTATTCTATCTTTTTCCGTCCTTCTGGATGTATGCGCTCGCCATGGTACTTTTCGCATCCGGTGAGGCATTCAGAAGCGGTACGCACAAGGCGATGATACTGGAATACCTGAGGATAAAGGGAATCGAGGAAGCAAAGGTGGAATATTACGGCCATACCAGAGCGGCATCTCAGTTCGGCTCCGCTGTCTCGTCCCTGATAGCCATAGCCCTTGTCTTTTACTACGGCACATACAGAATAGTCTTCCTCGCATCCACGGTTCCGTATGTTCTCGACCTTATCCTGATGCTCACATATCCGAAATATCTGGATGGGCACATAATCAAAAGAGGGGGTTCGTGGTGGGAGGGCACCAAATCAGGATTTCATGCCACATGGAAGGATTTTATCGGCATGTTCAGGAATAGAAGAGCACTCCGTGCGCTCACAAATTCCGCCTTCTTCGATGGGATATTCAAATCATCCAAGGACTATCTCCAGCCGATACTGAAAGCGCAGGCGCTTGCCTTGCCCGTCCTTCTCTATTTCAGCGGGATGCAGAGGACCAGCATAATAGTCGGCACCGTCTATTTCTTTCTCTATCTGCTGACATCTCTCGCATCGAGGAGCGCAGGGAGATTCAACAGAAGGCTGAAATCCCTGACAAGAGCGATAAACATGACCTATCTGGGAGGCGCATCCCTTCTTCTTCTCTCCGGAACATCGACATATATGGGCCTCTTTCCTCTTGCGATAATATCTTTCATTGCGCTCTACGCCCTTCAAAATCTCCGCAGACCCCTCAATGTAGGATATATAAGTGATACGATATCGCACCGCACGATGGCATCCGGTCTCAGTGTGGAATCCCAGATTAAGATGCTAATAACAGCGGCAATGGCACCGGTCATCGGGTATATTGCGGATATATACGGGATAGGGGCATCACTGACGGTTCTCTCGCTTATTTTCTTTGCCATGTACCCGCTCCTCGCCCTCTCGTCTGGGTCAGATAAACCCCGAGAAGTATCAGAAGGCCCCACACCATAAGGGAGGAAGACATCCTTTCGCCCAGCAGTACGGAGGAGAAGAGCACTCCGAACAGAGGTATCAGGAACACAAAGGCGGTCTGCTTCGAGACCTCGCTGTCCTTCAGAACGCGATACCACAGGAAATAGGGAAACAATGTGCCAAGGGAGAGGAAAAGAAGGGCAAGAAGGCCCA
>CAZQEG010000005.1:0-8884 GCA_964591575.1 uncultured Thermoplasmata archaeon | reverse complement strand
GCATGCGCCTTCTTAGGCCGACAAGTGCTGGTCAGCGGCCTCATTATTTAGAGAGCTATCTTCCGATACAAAGGCTTATTCTGCAATTATGAAGGATATGTTGTGTGAAACGGACATCTTTTCGAACTCGTGCAGCATCTCCTCATATTTGCTTTCCAGGTCCATCTTTCTCATTGCATCCTCGATTTCTATCAGAACAACGGCACCTCCGGCCCGCTCTGCGAAGGACAGAATGATGAAGTATATCATTTCGATGTGCTCTTCAACCCGTGGGTCAAGGCTGTCAGCTCCCTTTTCTCTGCTTATGCGAAAGGCAGGAATATCTTTCCCAATCCTCTTTTGGAATGTCTTCGGGTCCGTTGACAGAAAAGCGAGCGCAGGAGAATCCTTTTTCACGGCATCCGCAAAGAGTCCTTCGGCATCCTCTTTTTTCAGTATTTTGAGACCCGCCTCGTAATTGTTTCCGTGTTCTTCTGGATATACTAGGAATGCCCTGTATCTGTGGATGGTATAAAGAACGAAAAGCGAGAATATGGAGAAGGAAACTGTCGTCAGCGGGTAGGAATCTCCCCCGAATATCCTTGGCATGAAATACGAGGAGCTTACCAGAGCAACGGCTATCACGAATCCGCCGAGGGATATGGATATCTGCATCTTTATTATATGCAACTTAGCTCTGAAATACCTGTATATCATTATAAGCATGAACACGAGGGATATTGCTAATACATAGGACGCATAAGCATCGTATATCGGCGAGGTGACAATGCCCCATATCATCTGTCCGAGACCGCTGTAAGGTTCCATATCTGCGATTATCATCCTGTTCGGGTTAAGGACGCCGAGTGTTGCGAAGACGAATGACACGAGATAGAAGCAAGCTATAATCTCCTTTCTCCCTTTTATCCTCAGAAGATCTGGATAGTCTAGAGAGAAATGGATGAAGCCAGCAGGTGCGAGCGCTATGCCAATAAAGAGAAATCGCGCTCCGAACCATGCGAGATGCGCATCTGCCGGAGGCGGCCCCGCAAGTCTCTCTGCCATCTCCCCCAGAGACCAAATGAAAAATGCCAGGAACATAACGAATGCGGAGAAGTTTCCGGGCCGGCGTATGTCGGAAAGCAGAAGCTTTATGATGATATAGGTGGAGAATACCACGGCAAACAGGGTGGGCCAGAAGGCATTCGGGAGCCACATGGTTAACCCTATTCATCTGGTACTTGAAAAACTTTTTGTTATTCCTCTAAGCATACCGAAAGACTACAGCACACAGCACCTTTCCTTTGTCTCCCACTCATAACCCTCTTTCTCCGCCCATTTGCGGGTATCCTCCGTGGGAAGCACGATTCCGGAAAAGCCGCTCTCTATCGCATATCTTTCAATCTCGGGATATTCGCCCTTTCTCGGCCTCATGCACCCGAGCACCCTCTCACCATGGAAGCCTTCGGTATAATCCATGATTTTCTTTATATCTGCTATGGACGGGGGATTTATGCTCTCCATCGGCGTGCCTTTTGTGGGGATAAGCACATTGATGACCATTTTAACCGCACGGCTGTCCTTGACCGCATCGACCGCCCTGTATTCACCGAGAATCTTTCCGTAATGGAGCCCGATAGTGATATGGGGAGAATGCTTGATATGCGCATCATCCAGTCTTTTCAGCGCATTAAGATATTCCTCCGCTTTTTTATCCAGATGGTACACCTCTTTTACGGTCTCGTCCGCACCGACAGCGTCGAGCGAAACCATATCGGCATTCATCTTTTTCAATGCGGCGAGCGTGCTGTCCCTGATGAGGCCCACATGCACATTGACCATGAGATTCGAGTATATCTTCACCTTTCGGATAAGGTCGGCAAAGGCCTCTATGGGTACGCTGCCGTCCTCTCTGGCGCCGCCGCTCAGAAGAAAACCGTTGGCTCCGTCCTCTGAAATCCGTTCAAGAACCTCTATGAGCTTTTCCGGCGTCTCCGCAGGGATCATGCCTTTGAGATAATGGCGGTTGCAGTGGTCACAGTTGAGAGCGCAGGCAGTACCGGTAACCGAGATGGACGGGAACTTCTTTCCGGGCACATAGGCTTCGAGCATCATGCACCCCCATCATCACGCTTATTAATAGATTGCACACCGAATCCCGAAAACGGACATTTTACGCCAAAATCTTTATACATTGCCTATTTCTTCCGCTCTTTCATGCCTTCCGCAGAGGAACTGAAGGAAAGGATACTGAAACTGAAAAAGGAGCGCAATGCGGTGATACTTGCCCACAACTACCAGATACCGGACATTCAGGACATCGCCGATTTTCTCGGAGATTCTCTTGCGCTCGCAATAAAGGCAAAGGAAGCGGAGGCAGATGTGATAGTCTTTTGCGGCGTGGATTTCATGGCGGAAACGGCCGCTATTCTGAATCCTGACAAAAAAGTCATAATACCGGACACAAAGGCGAAATGCCCCCTCGCAGGTATGGTGAATCCGGAGGCTCTGAAAAAGCTGAAGAAGGAGCATCCCCGGGCAGCTGTGGTCTCCTATGTGAACACGACTGCGGAGACGAAGGCTCTTTCTGATTACTGCTGCACTTCCGCCAACGCAGTGAAGGTCGTGGAGGCAATCCCCGAGAAGGAGGTGATATTCACCCCGGACCGCAATCTCGGAGCCTATGTCCGCAGATTTGTGAGGAACAAGGAGATAATCCTGTGGCCGGGTTTCTGTGCTACCCACGACAACCTAACCGTGGATGATTTCATGGCAGTAAAAAGGGAGCACCCTGATGCGGAGATTCTGGCACATCCGGAATGCAGACCGGAGATAATAGATATAGCGGACCATGTGTTTTCGACAGAGGGCATGGTAAAGTATGCAAAAGCTTCGAATAATATGGAGTTCATCGTCGGTACCGAGAAGGACATGGCATACAGGCTGGAAAAAGAGAACCCGGACAAGGTGTTTTACAGGATAGACAAGGCGGTGTGCCCCACGATGAAGAAGATAACGCTCGAAAACCTTCTGGAAGCGCTGGAGAACATGGGTCCGGTTGTTAAAGTGCCCGATGATATCGCAGAGAGGGCTAAGATTCCAATAGAGCGCATGCTGGAGATAGGAAGAGGGGAGAACACCAGTTAGTTTTTTAACGGGCGGCATATGCAGGCATGTGAGAATCCTGTACGCTCTGTGCACATGGGGCCTCGGGCATGCCACTCGCTCTCTGCCGGTCATAAGGGCTCTTTTAAGGGAAGGGCACGAGGTGGGGATAATGAGCAGCGGAAGGGCTCTTTCTCTCCTGAGGGCAGAGCTCGGAGATTCTGCGGAATACCACGACATACCCGATTATCCGGCTCCGTACGCATCCACGAAACTCGGATTTTATGCGAAGTTCGGACTTGAGCTTCCCTCGATACTGAGAGGAATAAAGAGAGAGCACGAGTATGCGGAGAAGTTTGTCTCCGGCAGGAAGTATCGGAGGATAATATCCGATAACCGCTATGGGGTCTATTCTCCATCGATCCCTTCCTATCTGATAACCCACCAGCTGAGGTTCATCGCTCCCGGCAGAATGGCGGTCATAGAGAGCGCAGGTGAGAGATTCGTGGCAAGAAATGCCGATAAGTTCAGAAAGTTCATCGTGCCGGATGACGAAGAAGGCACACTTTCGGGAGAGCTCTCCCGCAACCAGAGGATACCGCGGAAGAAGATACTCTATTCCGGCCCGCTCTCGGATTTCAGGAGAAAGGAATATGAGCAGGATATAGATCTTCTCATCTCAATAAGCGGGCCCGAGCCGCAGAGAAGCATTCTGGAGAGAAAGATAATGGAAAGCTCGGGGGATTTTCCGGAGAACACGGTCATAACTCTGGGAAAGAGCGAAAAGCGCTCCGAGAAAAGGATTGGGAATGCGGTGATATACACCTATCTCCCGAAAGACAGAAGAGAGGAGGTCATGAACCGTGCGAGCACAGTACTATCCCGCTCCGGCTACTCAACGCTTATGGACCTTGCGGTTCTCGGAAAAAGGGCCGTATTCGTACCCACACCGGGACAGACCGAGCAGGAATACCTTTCGCAGTACCACATGGAGAGAGGAACGTATTTCTCCATGGAGCAGAGGAACTTCTCCCTATCCAAGGCCATAGAAAAATCGAAGGAATATAAGGGGATAGAGATGGACGGAGAGCGCTCCGTGGAGCGGGTTCTGGAAGAGGTCCTGTAGCGGCAAGGTGCGGCAGATACCAGTATATGCTCATGCAATTTTTTTACGATTCTTAAGATTTACCGGAACCAATCCTCAGATAGGGCGTCTTTATTCCCTTTTGCAGTGTCCTTCGCCCGTCCACAACGCACACCAGCCCGAACTTGTCGTAATCCAGAATCCCGAACTCGTCCCAGTCCGCCTGTATCATGCAGATGTCCGCCTTTTCCAGGGCTTTTTCCGCGCTATCCGAGTATTCTATATCAGGGAAGAGCGCTCTGAAGTTCTTCATGGCTTTCGGGTCGTAAGCTATCACACGGGCACCTCTCTTAATGAGCTCCTTCACAAGCGGAATCGCTCTGCTCTCCCTTATATCGTCCGTTTCCGGCTTGAACGAGAGGCCGAGAACAGCGATTTTCATCCCATCGAGGGGCCCCGCAACACTCTCTGCCAGTTCTATCATTCGCAGCGGCTGCCGCTCGTTAATATTCAGAACTTCCTCTAAGAGGGCGGGTCTGTAATCGTGCTCCTTCGCGGCTGCAATAAGGGCCTTCACATCCTTCGGAAAGCATGAGCCGCCGAACCCGGCACCGGCGTTCAGGAAATACGGGGAGATTCGGTGGTCCATACCCACTCCTTTCATAACCTCATCGACATCCACCCCAAGCCGGTCGCATATATTGGCTATCTCGTTCGAGAAGCTTATCTTCGTCGCAAGAAAGGCATTGGAGGTATATTTTATCATCTCCGCAGCGGCGGGAGTCGTGACCAGCATCTTAGCATCCATTCCGGCATATATCTCCTTCATGAGCCGTTCGTCTCTTTCGGACAGCACCCCAAGAACTATTCTGTCCGGGTGCATGCTGTCTTCCAGAGCTACGCCTTCCCTCAGGAACTCCGGGTTCATGGCAACTCCAAAGCCCTCACCGGCTTTTTTTCCGGATGCCTTTTCAATTGCCGGAAGAACGAATCTCTCCGTTGTGCCGGGCAGGACCGTGCTTTTGACAGCAACCAGATGATACCCCTCCTTTCCGGAGAGCGCTCTGCCTATGTCCTCCGATACGCTCTTGATATAGCGCAGGTCCATGCTTCCATCCGCCGCAGATGGCGTTCCCACCGCTATGAAGGTGACATCCGTTCCGGAAACAGCCGAATCCATGCTTTCCGTCGCCAGAATCTTCCCCTCTCGAACAAGCTTTCCGAGCAGTTCGTCCATACCTTTCTCATATATGGGCGACTTCCCGTCGTTCACCATCGCAACCTTCTCCGGAAGCACGTCCACAAGTACCACCTCATGTCCGAGGCTCGCAAAGGTCACACCGGTCACGAGGCCAACATATCCGGTTCCTGCTATCGAGATGCGCATAACCTCAAATCACCCACTTATTTAATTATAGTCACCTGTCCGACTTTGCTAACTTATATCACGTGCGGATATTCTTTCATAGGTCAGCGGTATTCTGTGTTTTAAAGCCTATTTCTCCCAGGTGTCCCAACACACTTATATAAGCTCTGCGATTGCAGATTGTGAAAGCGGTAATACCTGCTGCTGGCCTCGGAACCCGCATGCTCCCCCTCACAAAATCACAGCCAAAGGAGATGCTCCCCGTCTTCAACAAACCCGCCATCCAGTATGTTGTGGAGGAGGCGATAGATTCCGGTATAGACGACATACTCATAATAACAGGCAAGGGAAAGAGGGCGATAGAGGACCATTTCAGCCCGAATCCTGAGCTGGAGGGCTTCCTGAGGGAGAGAGGAAGAGAGGAAGATGCCAGAGCCGTAAGGGACATAGGAAAAAGAGCGGACATATTCTATGTCAGGCAGAAGGAACCGAAGGGTCTGGGAGATGCCGTGAGATACGCCGAAAAGCATGTGGGCAGGGATGTTTTTGCGGTCCTTCTTGGCGATGATATAATCTTGAATGAGAAGCCGGCGATAAAGCAGCTCATAGATGCCTACAGAAGGTACGATGCACCGGTATTGGGTGTGGAGAAAGTAAGGCATGAAGAAGTATCGAAGTACGGGATAATAGCGCCGGGAAACCGGCTGGAAACCAGGGCATTCGAGGTAGAAGACCTCGTGGAAAAGCCGGATGCGAACGAGGCACCATCGGATTATGCGATAGTCGGTAGATATCTCCTCACGCCGGAGATATTCACATACCTCCGAAAGGTCGGAAAGGATTCGAGAGGAGAGATACAGCTGACCGATGCCCTTCGGACATACAATAAGGAGCACCGGATAATAGCCTTCGAACTCGAGGGGCGCAGGATAGATATAGGGAGCATAGAGGGCTGGATTGCAGCTAACATAGAATATGTGAGGGAGCACAGGCCGGATATCCTGCGGAATCACGAATTCCTGCGAAAAAGTTAATATGGAATACGGAATGTGTGTCTATGAACCGGACACTTATAGTAGGCTGGGACGGCGCTCCCTACGACAAGATAAGCCAGTGGGTCAAAGAAGGGAAATTGAAGAATTTCGGTGCACTTGCGGAAAAAGGCGCTTTTGCTCCCCTGCACACCACGCCCCTTACGATAAGCTCCTGCGCATGGACCACTATGTTCACCGGTAAGAATGCGGGAAAGCACGGGGTTTTTGATTTCTTCGGCACAGAATTCGTCGGAGGCAGCTATTTCAGACGGCCGGGAAATGCCAAATTGAGGCGAGCAAAGGCTTTCTGGAGATTCATGTCGGACTATGGGTACAGAGTAGGTGTGGTCAACCCTCCGATGACATATCCTGTCGAAAAAGTCAACGGGTTCATGGTTGGCGGCATGATGTCCCCGTCAAAAGATGCGGCCGGCTTTACATACCCCGCGGACCTTCTCAAAGATTATCCGGGATTGGATGAATACAGGATAGACATCGAGGGGGCTAAGCACCTTGACAGGGACAAGTTCATATATGAAATAGAGAGAACGATAGAGGAGAGGACAAAATTGATGAAATACCTCATAAAAAAGGAGAATCCCGAGATATTCTTCGGTGTATTCATCTCTTCCGACAGGTTCTCCCACTATATGTGGCATTTCTTTGATGATAAGCACCCATACAGAAAGAATGAGACCCCTGAAGAGATAGAAAAATACGAGGACTCACTTCTGAAACTCTATCAGAAACTCGACGGATATCTGGGGGAGATAATCGACGAATACTCTCCCGACAATGTTATTGTCCTCTCGGACCACGGTTTTTCTTCGGTGCACAAATACTTCGAGTTCAACAAATGGCTATACGACCGGGGCTACCTCGTCTTCAAGCCGAAGAGTGAATGGGAGGATTTCAGCAGTGAGAAGCTCAATCCGAAGAGAATATACATCTATGGAAAGATAGACTGGAAAAAGACTCAGGCCTATATGATAGGGAAAAGGGGGTCCATCTATGTCAATCTCAAAGATAGGGAACCGCAGGGCTCCGTAGAGAGGAAAGACTATGAGTCTGTTGTTGACTCCCTTCTTAAGGATGTGAAGGGAATTCGAGACCCGGAGACTGGAAAGGTCGTGGTGAGAGGCGCGCTCCCGAACAGCAGCATATTCCACGGGCCATATACCGGCGAGGCACCAGATATACTCACCTTCTTCCAGCCGCATTACGCATCCATAGGATATATAGTCAATCTCGATTCCCCGGAGATGTTCATCCTCAATGACGACCCGGAACTCGAGCTTGAGATGGGCATAGAATGGGGCGACGGAATAATACTGTTCAGCGGAAGGAATTACAGGCATACCGAGTTAAGGGAGGCCAGCCTGCAGGATGTTGCGCCCACCTTCCTCAGCACGTATGGCATAAAGATTCCGGATGCTGACGGAAAAGTTCTGGACGTGCTGAACAAGAGCGCCGTTGTCGAGAAGAGACCCTCTCTTGAAAATGAGAAGAGCAGGATTTTGAGACTGAAGAACCTTGGAAAAATCTAAGCATTCTGTATGAAATTTAGGGTTCCCTCTACTCCAACGTTGAACAGCATATCCACAATCGATAGATTGGGAACGAATTTCCCGAACCTCTGCGGGTATACCGGATGTTCGAATTCTTGGTAAATAAGATTTATTCCATTCATGCTGAAATATTCAGAATCCTGATACTTTTTTGCCCCCTGACCGGAGAGATATGCATCCGCATCAACTTTTTTGCATATATCCACTATCATCTCCATCTTCTTTCCTTGTGGGTTTAAAGTGCTAGATCTCACGAATTTTGTCCTGAGATTCAGGATATCTATCAGTCTATATATTAAGTCCACATTCAAATCCGCAAGAGATTCCCTATCTCTCTCATATACCTCTTCGATATGTGGAAATATCTCTTTGAAATAAGGGGCTTTACCATAGAACAATCTGAGGCTTTTAAGATGTTTTTCCCTCCATTTTTGCTCGGTATCTATTGGAACATCCATTATTCTCATCCTTCCATGCACTTTCACAGGTACGGTTAGCCATATTTCTCCGTTGGGCCCTTTCACACGATTTCTGTTAATGAAACTCCTCCTGCTAAACTCCACATGATCGAGGATTACGAAGAGATCGCTTTTCGCAATCTTGTGGATGAATCCAAACCAGGGAAGATAGTTCGGCTGGTGTATTGCAACTACTCTCATATCAGCACCTCATTTGAATACGAACCTGACGACCTCGAAAGCCTCTGCGTATTCCCGTTTTATCTGGGTTCCGCGGGCCTTTGCAAGGC
>CAZQEG010000004.1:0-24601 GCA_964591575.1 uncultured Thermoplasmata archaeon | reverse complement strand
GGCTGCGGCAGGTGCGGCGGTTTACATCGCATGGAAGTGATGTCGCTGTTTGCGGGACTGTGAGAATTTCTTTGGAATTCTCTTGACTACCAGTCAGAGACATCATAAGTTAACAAGCTTAGGTCGGAGACTATATTTATCATTTCTTTCCAGCAGAAGGGCAAAGGCCTCCTTATCTTTCATCGAATAGCCGGCTGCAAGGATGCGGCTCCCCAGCTGGCACCCGTCCTCGAACCATCCGGCAAGCTCCTCTGTGTGTTCCTCGACGATGTGCATCTCCCCGTCGGCTACGGCAATGTACGGAACATCCTTTAAATCCCCGACAAGGAGCGCTCCCTCCCGGTATTTTCTGATTCTCGTTATAACACCCGTGCCCATGATGCTCTCGACCGTATCTCCATCAGAGAAAATCCTCGCCGCATAGGCATCTCCCTCCTTTTCTCCGGATATCAACACATCTCCATCCAGAACATCGATGGAGTATATCTGAACACCGCCAATTTCCGAAATAAGTTCCGTATCTTCCATATTTTTATCAATTTCGAGTATTCTTCCATACCACTCTTTAGCTTGCATAAAGGAAAATGCGGCGATATTTTCGGATATCCCACCCACAAGAACATTCTCATAAGGACCGAAATATTTGGTTCTCAATGGGTTCAGGCAATCATCGGTTCTCATCAGAAAGACATATTTCTTTCCTTCCTTTTCAGTCTCTCCCATACTGAAGATTTCAGTTCCGGACCTGGAAATGGAGTATATTGCGCTGTTCTCTCCAAGCTCGTATGTTCTATCTAATATGGCATCGCCCTTCTCATCGGTTCTCATCAGGTATGCCTTCCAATCCCTGCCACCTTGGTCAGTGGGTATGCCGCAGGCATTCCCTCCTATTAAATATCCCTCACTTTCCTTGAGAATGGCATTAGCCTCGCAATTGCATTCTATTTCGTGCTCTCTTTCCCAGAGAATAGTCCCCTTCTCATCCATCGCTGCGAGCATGATTCCATATTTTCCGTTTTTGTTGAATGTACCTAGGAGAGTCACTTCATCTCCATCCGCAAAGCAGGATGTCCATATGCTGTTCTCGCCTATTTTATGCTTCATAATCTCTATTGTCATGGAACGGGAAAAATATAACGGACTTTAAGGCTTTCTGCGGTTGTCCCAATCGGAATATCGTATGAAAGCCCTGTCCGCGCCGAACGGTTTTATCGGAAGCCCTGATATGGTCGCTCCGAGGCAGTTGCGGGCCTAGATCTTATTCATCGCTGAGAACATCCTCTCGAGGCCCTTATCCACCTCTTCATCCGTTATCGCCAGTTGCGGTCTCATTCTCAGGCTGCTTACCCCGCTTTTCAGAAGCATGACCCCTTCTGTATAGAGGGCCTTCCAGAGCCTGTCCCTCGTTTCGGTGTCCGGAAGCGTGAAGGCTATCCATCCCCCGGAGCCCCTTATGTTGCTCACAAGAGATTCGTCGGTTTCATTCACAAGGGCCTTCTTTATCCGCTCGCCCTGCCTCTTCGAGTTATCGATGAGGTGGTCTTTCTTTATCACCTCTATGAACTTCGTGGAGCGCACCATATCGGAGAGCGTGCCGCCCCATGTGGAGTTGAGCCTGCTGGACACCTTGAAGACATTGTCCTTCACCTCGTCTATCCTCGTGCTGGCTGCGATTCCGCACTGCTGCGTCTTTTTGCCGAAGGAGAATATGTCGGGCCTGACTCCGCCGGTTATGTGGTCAGAAGCCCACCATGAGCCGGTGCTCCATCCTGTCTGGACCTCGTCGAATATAAGGAGAAAATCGTTCTCGTCGGCCTTCTTCCTTATGAATTTGAAGAAATCTGGACTGAAATAATTGTCTCCTCCTTCTCCCTGTATCGGCTCGACTATCATGGCGGCTATCCTGTAATTGTAGCGCTTTATGGCATCCTCAATCTCCGCTCTTGCTCTTTCCTCGTCGTCGTATACCACGCTCCCGTCCCTGTAGAATGTGGCTGCGGGATTGTGCACTCTCGGCCAATCGAACTTCGGGAAGAACTTGTACTTATTCGGGTCTGCGGTGTTCGTCAGGCTCATGGTATATCCTGTTCTCCCGTGAAATGCGTTTTTCAGGTGGATTACCTTATCCCCTGGGATGACATCCCTCTCTGCGAAGTTCTTTCTTGTTTTCCAGTCAAAAGCGGTTTTAAGCGCATTCTCCACGGCGAGCGCTCCCCCGTCTATGAAAAAGAGGTGCTCGAATCCTTCGGGAAGTATGCCTGAGAAAGCCTCCACGAAATCCCCGTAATACTCCGGATAGACATCGGAGAGAGCCCATCTTATATTGGATGCCTCCAGCAGTCTTTTCAGATAATCCGGCTCCTGTGTTGCAGGGTGATTGTACCCTATGGTCAGGCTTCCGAACTGGTTGTATCCGAGGTCAAGCATCTCTCTTCCGCTGTTCTTATCATAGATTATCGCTCCGCGGCTCTTTTCAAGGTCCGGGACTATTTCAAAACCGTCCACGAGTACCTTTTCCTTTATCTTTTCAATAGCGTTTTCTGTCATAGGAGCGCCTAAAAGCAGGATGGATATAAGCATTTTCCAGAAAATAGAGTCGCTGCGAAGAGCAGCCCTCACCAAAAACTATTTTTACGGTTCTGATATGGCAGTGCTCACCCTTACACCCCGCGTGAAGGTCGTCGGACCCGGAGAGATACCCAAAGAAGGCATAAAAGCCAAGAGGGTGATCGACCGGAGAAAGAAGATTTGAGCCGAAAAAACATATATGTCAGTACGAATGACGAGCCGTGATAGACTCTGCGGTTATCGGTGCGGGCGGTGCTGGAAAGAACGCTCTTTCTCTTCTGAGAAGCTCCGGACTCCCGCTCTACCTCATGAATGAGACCCATGATGCGGCATATCACAGAATATTCTCGACAAAAGAGGACATCACAGCCGCAATCTCCGCCAATCCCAATGTCAGAAGGCCTCTGACCGAAACGGAGAAGAGCGCTCTCCATGTGCTGTCCTCCCATGATATCGTTTTCTCGCTGTCGGGTATGGGCGGCTTCTACGGAACGCTGTCCCCGGCATTACTGTGCTCTCTGTCCTCCAATGTCATACCGATGTTCTCAATGCCTTTCTCCGTTGAAGGGGCAGCCAGAAGACTGCAGGCAGAAAAAGGCACTAGGTTGGTCCTATCAAGAGCAAAATGGGCCCTCGTCCTTGAAAATGACCGGCTTCTGGAAATGGCACCGAATGCGACTCTTGCGGGTGCTTTCCATGCTGTCAATCGGATGTTCTACGAAACTGCCACGAGGCTTTCTTCCGCATTTCCCCCCTCATCCGTTGAAAAGCTGAAAAAGGCACTTGACGGCAAGGTAGGCGTCGGAATCGGAGAGGGTGAAGGCATGAACAGAGCGGAGAAAGCGGTTCTCGATGCGCTGAGCTCTCCGTGGATTTCAGCTAAGGGAAAGAAAATCATTATTGTAAAAGGCGGTAGAGAGGACGATTTCGAGATAGCGCTTGAAACTCTCGAAAAAAAGGGCGGAAAACCCGAAATGCCCGTCCATTTAGCGGGTGGGGACATCATCGAGGTGCTCATCATCGGGTAAAGCATAGATGTCGCCGTCGATTCTTATCACCTTCACGGTCTTTTTCCTTCTTCCGTGATATCTCAATGTCACTGCGGCATATGTGAAAGGATTCATCACCTGAACTTCTCCTTCCCTGTGTGAAAGAACGATGGCATCCCTCACATCCTCTTTCCTTCCCGCTAGGCTGAGATTTTTGATGTCGTTTTTTCTTATTTTCACATTCATACCGCCCTCGAGGGACCTCAGCTTCCACCCCTTCCCGGATGATGAAGCGACCATGAAATATCCGCCTTTGTACCTCACGAAATCCCCTTTTCCGAACTCCGGAATCCTCACAAGATAGGTGAACCTGTAGAAATCCTCACCATTCCTCCTGCCGGAAAGCTTCCTCGATTCGGTCATCTCACCGTCGAACTCGGCGGAGAGTTCTCTCGCACTGCTTTTTGCGGTTCCCGCATGGCTTATATAGAAATCGATCCCTCCGTGAACATCCTTATCCTTCGCCAGAAAGATGTTCCTGTCGCCCTCGGCCGCATCACCAATCCTGCGCCATATGAGCTCTCTGGCCCTTCTCTTTTCATCCTCTCTCATCGCTCTGCCAGTGGCCCTTATCTGGATTATCGCTTCATAGTAATTCCCGTTAAACCTGCTGCATGCCGGGCATGTCGCACCTTTCAGGCGTATCGTGGAGTCGAATTCCTCCTCTGCTGTGAACGGACCGAGGGATAGGGATACCGTACCGTGGAGCTCATAGGTATATGGGTCCCTCTCGTGAAGCGCCGCTTCTGTGCCTAGAAGGCTGGCACCCCGGATTATACCGGAGCGCACTTCGGAGAGCGCAATATCCTTTACGAGTTCCGCCGTGCTATTGCCGTCCCGCCATTTCCTTCCGTCTTTGGATACGGCTCCGCAGTGAAGGCAGACCTGCATATCCATGTATTCCGGGACTTTCAGGAGGCGGTGCGTTTCAAGATAGCATTCCCTGCAAAGCCCGCCGATGACCGCATCTCTTTTTCCGCATCTGAAGCATTTCACGCTGCACCCTCTTATCGGTGACTTAAAAAGTTTTCCGAGAATAGCGATGCTATCTTATGCTAACTTCATCTTTTACTTTGAGACTGTGTTCTCAGGTAAAGTGCGCTTATATGCACAATATAATTTATAGTCTCCGACCTAACTTTGTTAACTTATATCTTTGACAGTCGGCCTACCAATCTATTCCCCGAAATGGTCATATCCACCCTTTAAATCCTCAATCTTTTATTCTTTCAGTATATCGACCGTTCTTCCGATTATTTTTTCCGTCTTTTCCTTTTTCAGATGCCCGACTTTATACAGAATGATGTGCTTATCTGCGGTAAATATCCTGTTAGGTCGGATGTTGCTTTTCCGCTTTAAAGAGCCGCTCTCAAAATCCCCGTCATCCAGAGGAATAGCGTATCTATCCTTCACATTCTTACTGGTTATCTGGCACAAAATTATGTCGTCTCCTTCCAATCTGACAAGTACCAGAGCAGGCCTTCTTTTCGCATTTGACAAATCGGAAAAAGGGAAAGGTACAACAACCACATCCCCTTTCACAAATTCTTCCAAGCCTCGTCCTCCTCGGGTCTGAGCCAGTCCTTTTTCAGGGAGCTTTCACTTAGAAGAGCGCTCTCCATTGTATTTTCTTTTGTCTTAGTCTCCAGATATCTGAGAAAATCCAGAACCTCGTCGAGGTATTCATCCGGTATCTTTTCGATTTCCCTGAGTATCCTTTCTTTGACCTGCATATTATCGAATTATAGTATGATAGCTAAGTATATAAATGTTTTGCAGGTCTCTTACTTCTCCCCGAAATGGTCATATCCACCCTTCAAATCCTCAATCTCTCCTTTCTCGTTTCTCATCCTTATTCCTATGCCCTTTCCGCCTATCCTGCCTACAACAGTACCGTATTTCCTCACCTTATCGAGATTCTCCTCTGACACTGTGAACAGAAGCTCATAATCCTCTCCGCCGTGGAGCGCAAAATCATAGGGGTCCGTTTCGAGGATTTTCGCCGCCTTTATCGTTTCTCTGTCCAGAGGTATCTTTTCCTTCTCGATTATCGCCCCCACTCCGCTTTCCTCACATATGTGCCTTATCTCAGATGCAAGACCGTCGGAAACATCAATTACGGCATTCGCATATCTAGAAATGTCTCTGGCAATGTCCATCCTGCAGCCCGGGTCAAGGTGCTTTTCTATCGGCCCTTTCGGTTCGGTGTATCCATGGAGCAGGAGTTCCATGCCTGCCTTAGAAGCGCCCAGAGGCCCGGATACGAGGATGTAATCTCCAGATTTAGCACCGCTTCTGAGGGCGAGATGCCGTTCATCCGTTCTGCCCGTAAGAGCCACATTTATGACGATTAAAGAGCTGTGCGTCGTGTCCCCCCCGATTATATCGACCCCGTATCTGTCAGCGGTATCATACATCCCTTTATAGATCGATTCCGCAAATTCAACGCTGATATCCGACCTGAGAGAGATGGAGATGAGCGCATACTCGGGTATCCCGCCCATCGCGGCTATGTCCGAGATGTTGGAAGCCATCGCTTTTCTTCCGATTTTCTCCGGAGGGTGCCATTCCATCCTGAAATGGTCGCCTTCCACCATCATATCGGTTGTGTAGAGGATGAATTCCTTTCCGGCCCTGATGACCGCAGCATCATCACCTATGCCTACCAGGACCTCACTTCTTTTGGCCCTTCTGGAGACCTTTTTTATAAGCCCGAATTCCCCGACATCGCCGAGTTTCATATCATCCCTTCAGATACTCCTTTGCCATTTTAAGAGCATAGAACTCGCCGCAGATCGAACATACCTCTTCTAACGAAATCCCTCTTCTTTCCCGCCTTTGCCGGGTAAGCTGCAAGTCCGGCACCTGCGATGGCAACATCCATTTCCGTATATTCCACCGGCTTTTCGAAGTATCTTTCGATAATGGCTCTTGATATAAGAACTTCATCAATCATCTTTTCACCTATAACCTAGGAATACTGGCCAATATTTAACACTTTTTCTCCGTAAAAAACCTTAAATAGTATGCCTTTTTTCGATATTACCGAGTAATATGATCGATCCACCTTGCACGGTGATGGTAAATCGAATACTTCCGGAGATGAAAAAGAGGGCAGCGAAGATACTGAAGGAAAAGGGATGGAAACAGGAGAGGATAGCCGAGAAGATGGGTGTAAGTCAGCCGATGGTCAGCAGATATCTCAGAAATGGAGAAGAGAGGTTCTCCGCAGGCATTGAGGAATTCATAGGGGGTATTTCCGGAAAACTTGCGAATATGCTGGAAAGCGGGGAAGAGGACAGCGAGATAATCGGCGAGATATGCGGCGAGTGCTTTGTGCTACGGGAGAAAGGCGAACTGTGCGGGCTTCATCCGGTCAGGGAATGCCGTGTATGTATGAATCTCAGAGGAAACGCTGTTACGAGGGAGCGGAGCGAAATAGTGAGGGATGTGGAACTGGCAGCGAAGATGCTTGGGAACATAAATCCGATGCTTATCCCTGAGGTGCGAGTGAATGTGGCCAGAGCTAGGGACGGAGCGATTTCCAAGAGCGAGATAGTTGCGATTCCCGGAAGGCTGGTGGAGATAAACGGGGGCCTGAGAGCGCTCACCGCCCCGGAATTCGGTGCGAGCAGCCATCTTTCTTTGACACTTTTGGATGCCATGAGGGTCGATGGCGAGATAAAGGCAGTTGTGAACATACTCTATTTCAGAGAGATGGAAAATGTGATGGAACGCCTGGAATTTAAGGTCTCCGAGAGAATGAAGAAGGGAACGGATGTCCTCATTGACAGAGGCGGTTTCGGAAGGGAGCCGTGCGCCTATGTATTTGGTAGCAGCGCAAAAGATGCCGCCGAAAAGGTCATAAGAATATCGGAGGCATTGTCCTGAGAGCGCTGGTCATACTCAACGGGGACTGCCCTTCCGGAGATTTCCTTTCATCCCTTGCAAGGGATTCGGATATCATAATCTGTGCGGACGGAGGCTATGACAGCGCAAAAAAATCGGGAGTGGAGCCCGATGCGGTAGTCGGTGATATGGATTCCATAGGATTCCAGCCGGAAACTGCCGAAATTCTGCGTTTCAGCCCGGAGAAAGATCTCACGGACGGTATGCTTGCATTGAGGGAAGCGGAAAAGAGAGGCGCGAACGAGATAATCCTCACCTGTGCGGTAAGCCGGGGTATCGACCATGTGATGGAGAATATCAGAATGATGCTGTTCTCCGGTGCGAAGACACGCATTGAGGAGCCTGATATTACCGTATATGCGCTCGGCTTAGGGAGAGAAATCGAGATAAACGGAGGCAGAAGGGTCTCTGTGGTACCTCTGGGCGAAGCCGCAGACCTTACTCTCAGCGGCTTTAAATACGATTTTGAGGGCACAATCGGCGGAGATATAAGCGGAATATCCAATATCACGAAGGATATGGGAAAAATCCGTGTGAGGAGCGGCTCGGCAGCGGTGTTCGTGTTTCATTGAATGCACATATATGTCCTTTTAGCGAAGATTTGATATATGCGTGGTACATCTCTGCCGGTGATATCATGGAAAATATGAATGAGATAGTGAAGGAGATACATAAGAGCATAGTCACGCTGAGAAAGGAATACCCCGAGGAGACAAAAGCCTTTATGCAGCTGCTGCAGGCGACCGGAAAGCCGAAGGCCCTTTCAACAAAGGACAAAGAGCTGATAGCCGTGGCACTTTCCGTGGCTGCAAGATGCCACTGGTGCATCGGGTTTCATGTGAAGAATGCCCTGGATGCCGGAGCTACGAGGGAAGAGCTCATCGAGGCATCGTATGTCGCTGTTACCATGGCAGGCAGCCCGGCTCTGATGTATATGCAGTTCGTCCTCAAGGCTATAGAGGACTTCAAAACTTAGAACCAAGCATCGAGGGTCTTCTGGTTGGCTCTTTTTCTGGCCGCAAGCATTCGGTTTACGGCAGAGGAAATGCGGTTCTCCGAAAAATCCCGCTCTCCGCAGAGATATCTCTTTATCTCTCCGATATCAGGGTCCTTCCATGTGATATCGACATCATCCGTAACTCTCGGCTCCAGAAATATGCTCCTCACCCTCTCGTAGTTGGGAATATCGAGCGATTTCTCCCTCATTACCGCTTCGAGCGTTCCGTGTTTTCTGATGAGGCCGAGCGCTTTTTTTGGCCCTATTCCGCGCACGCCCGGGTTGAAGTCCGTGCCTATCATTATTGCCATATCCACAAGCTGCCTTCTCGTGATGCCGAGAGCGGCCAGCATCCCCCGAAGTTCTATGACCTCCGGCTCGATATTGACGTATATCCTCTTTCTCGGGAGCTTCCTTCTTCCCGTTATTGTGAGGTTCCTTATGAGCAGAGGAGCGCCGAAAAGGAGAGAGTCGAAGTCTTGAGATGCCGCTGCGTTGACCGCCCCCTTCATTGCCATATAGCTCGCCTGTGCCTCCCCCTCCGAGGGTGCCTGAACATAGGGGACCCCCATCATATCCAGAAGTTTCTTTGATTCCTCAACCATCTCCCATGTGAGCCTTGATGTCTGCTGTGCCTTCGTTCTGGCTGTCTCCATATCCCCTTCCTCGATAGCCTTTTCATAGTCGGCCATCGCCTTTTCCTTTACTGCCTTCCTCTGGGCTATCGTATTGTTCTTCAGTTCGTCCGGTTTACCGTCGAACACATAAACCGGCTTTATGCCTGCCTCCATCAGGTTTGTGGTACGGTACAGTATCCCGGAAAGATGGGAGGTCATCCTCCCCATTCGGTCAACGAGAGGTGTGCCGTCGGCCTGCCTTATTATCGAAATGAACTGGTAGATCGTGTTATAGGCATCTATTGCCACGGTCCATCCGCTGAAATCTGTCATCTTTCTCTTTTCTGCCTGCACTATGGCGGATAAATTGACGCCCATGCGGGGATATCAAGGAGGTGCTTAATAGGATTGCGGTAATATCATTCGAATATGATATGCTTTGCGGCTTTTCGCACCTTTTCCCTGTGCTCTTCCGGGCTTGCCACCAGTATTCCCCAGCGGTGCACGTTCCTGCTTCGGAGAGCTCTCGGGAGGGTGCTGTACTTCGAAAGAGGGTTGAGATTGGAACCGTCGTCCACGATGACCTCCGTCTCGTTCATTCTTGGCTCTGAGATGAGAACATCCTTACCCGGGATGTCCACCAGAACATCGTTCTCATCCACACCCGCCCTGTGAGCTATCTGCCTTTCCAAATCCTTCCTTCTTTCGGACCATGACGCAAGAACCGCTCTTCCGTCTCCGCTCAGGGACTCCAGCTCCAGCGACAGGCTCTTCTTGTACAGCCTCCTGTATGTTATCGCCATTGCCATCTTCCTAGCAAATCCTCCGTGGGCCTTCATCGTCTCCAGAAGTGTGCAGTCGTTCATGAGCTGTATCTCGGAGGCATCCGTTTCCATTGATTCCACGCCCCTGTTGAGCATCATCTCCGCAATCCTGACGGTTCTGTGGAAATAGACGGACGAATACATGAGAGAGCGGGCCACTAGTATGCCTTCCGCCGCAGGTACCCCGCCTCTGTCTATGACCAGTCTGTTCCGTCGGACCCTGATTGTTTGTATGAGCCTCTGGAGATCTATGGCACCGTGAGCTACGCCGGTGTAATGCGCATCCCTCATCAGATAATCGAGCTGGTCTGCATCTATCGGGCCGTGAATTATCGAGGCTGCCACATCCGAGGGACCGGGGGCCGGCCAGTATTGCGGGCTGCTTTCCTCCTTCACGAGGGCGGCGACCGATTTCGCTTCCAGACCCATCCTTTCCAGAATCTCGGGAATCCCATCGCCTCTCATGCCGTCGATATTCAGCCGCATCTCGCCCTTTATCAGTTTCTGCGTTACATCCATGTGGTCAAGCCCTTTTTTCTCCCTGAAAGCGACCTCTAGGGTGTGAGAGAACGGAGCATGTCCGAGGTCGTGGAGGAGCGCGGCAGCCATGATTTTTTCTTTTTCATCCTCAATACCTGCTGAGTCAGCTATAATGCCTGCAAGGTGGTACGTTCCCAGAGAATGTTCGAGTCTGGTATGATTGGCACCGGGAAACACGAGATATCCGAGACCGAGCTGCCTTATACCGGCAAGTCTCTGCATCTCCGGTGTGGACAGAAGCTCGATGAAGCCGCCCTCGAGTCTTATGCTGCCGTGCACGGCATCGTGTATTACCTTCATCTTCCCTGCCTCAGTTTGGCGGCCGCCATCCCGCATGCTATTGTCGTCGGGTCAAGTGTCGGGGATATAGGCGGCGCATACGGTGTTTCGAGCGTTGAAAGATGCTCTGCGGTGTCCCCCATCGAGATGGCCTCTGCGAACATGGATATTCTCCACGGTGCGTCAGGGCCTATTATCTGAGCCCCCGCTATCCGGCCCGTCTTTTTAACTATTACTTTTACTGTGACCTTCTCGCCGTTCATATATGCGGGAAGTGAGTCTCCCTTGTAGCGAGCGCTCACGAATTCGATGCCATTCATCTTGAGACTGTGGGATACCGGGCCCACTGCACCCATCCTGACGCCGAATATCTCGGTGACGCGCGTTCCTATGAAAGGCTGTATCTCGAAATCCCCGCCAGCCGCATTGATACCAGCTGCCATAGCCTGACGGACAGCCATGGTTCCCATTCCCATCGGCACATATGAGCCGGTAACCATATCGACATATTCCGTGCAGTCCCCGGCGGCATAAACATCCGGGACTGATGTTTCGGAGCGTGAATTCACCGTGATATGTCCTTTCTTTCCTTTTTTTATGCCCTCAAATACCTCGGTGTATGGGACATTTCCTGTTGCCACTACAACGAGATCGGCCTCAATCTCCCGTGTCTCTCCGCTCTTCCTGTCCCTCGCAAGCACGCTTCTCACCGGATTTCCCCGTATCTCGATGACCTCGCTGCCGTAAATCGCCTTCACGCCGTTATCGACAAGTATGGAATCGACTGCTTTTGCCATATCCTCGTCGAACATTGCGAGGAGCGGACCGGCAAGAAATTCCACAACGCTAACATCCAGACCTCTTTTGATAAGGGATTCGGCGCTCTCTAGCCCTATGAGGCCAGCACCGACAACCACTGCCTTTTTTCCCTTCTCAGCGGCCTTTTCGATTTTCTGCAGGTCGGAAAGTGTTCTGAGAAAGAAGACGCCTTCGGAATCCGCGCCCTTTATCGGGGGCATCCACGGCCTCGCACCCGTGCATATTATAAGCCGGTCATATGCGAGATTCATTCTTTCCCCGGATTTTTCCAAAGTCACGGTTTTCGATGAGAAATCGGCCTGTGTGCATTTCCAGCCGTAAAGGGCCTTTATACCGCGTTTTTCAAACCATTCCGGACTGAACTCCACAAGCCCCTCCTTAGAGGTTTCCCCGCGAAGAGCATATGGGAGCCCGCATCTTGAGTACTGGCCGTAAGGCTCCGAATCCGCAATAACTATCTCGGCCTTCCTGTCGGCCTTCCTTGCAAACTGGGCTGCCGTTCCTCCGGCGGCTCCTCCGCCGAGTATCAGTATTTTCATGAACCCGCATCAGGAAGTAGGATATATAGGTTTTTGAGAGGAGATGCGATGCTGTTCCTGAGAGATGGCGGCGAATCCTGCATTTATCGAAATGCTCGCCGTAATGCCGGAGCACTGGGGTCGCGGCTATGGAAGAGTTCTTCTGAGAAGAGCGCTCGATATCCTCCGTTCGGAAGGCTTTGAAGTATTCGCCGTGAGCTTTTCCAATCTTCGACATGCCATCCGCCTGTATCTTTCGATGTGGGCGGTGATTCTAGGAAAAGCGGAGTCCGTTTCATGGTCCGAGGGCAGCCCTACGGCAGATTATCTTCTGTTAAAATTTGATTATAATAAAATAAAAGAATAAGGGGGTTACCTGCCGGGCATTCCGCCCATGCCACCCATTTCGCCTCCCGCACCTGGCGGCGGGCCGCTGCTCTTCTGGGAGGCTATCACATCGTCGATTCTCAGGATCATGGTGGCAACTTCAGCAGCAGAGCTTATAGCCTGTGTCTTGACCCTGGCAGGCTCGATTACCTTCTTTTCCATCATGTCGCCGATATCTCCGGAAAACGCATCTATGCCCACGTTCTTGTTCTTCTGGGATTCGTGAGCGCTCCTCAGTTTTATCAGCATGTCTATTGCGTCAAGTCCTGCGTTCTCTGCGAGTGCCCTCGGAATCATCTCCAGTGCCTGAGCAAAGCCCTCTATCGCCAGCTGCTCTCTTCCTCCGACAGTAGGTGCATAATCTTTCAGCTTCAGTGCGACCTCTATCTCCGGTGCTCCTCCGCCCGGGACCGCCTTTTTATCCTCCAGTGCTATCCCGACTACACGAAGTGCGTCATGGAGCGCTCTTTCGACTTCATCCACCACATGCTCCGTTCCGCCTCTGACAAGTATGCTTACCGCTTTTGCTCCGGTGCAGCCGGTTACGAAGGTCATATCCTCATCGCCGACTTTCTTCTCCTCGACCATGCCCGCCTTTCCGAGGTCCTTGTCCGTGAGGTCGTGAATATTGGCGACTATATTGGCGCCGGTGGCTCTGGAAAGTTTCTCCATATCGGATTTCTTCACCCTGCGCACCGCATATATCCCGTCCTTTGCTAGGAAGTGCTGTGCCATGTCATCTATTCCTTTCTGGCAGAACACGACATTGGCTCCGGTAGATTTTATCTTTTCGACCATCTCACGGAGCATCTGCTCCTCCTGGTCGAGGAAGGCCTGCATCTGGTTCGGGTCCGTGATGTTTATCTTGGCGTCAATCTCTGTCTTCTTTATCTCCAGCGGAACATCTATAAGGGCTATTTTTGCGTCTTTCACGGAGTTCGGCATTCTCGGGTGGACGCGCTCTTTGTCTATTATCACACCTTCGATAAGCTCCGTATCTTCCACGGAACCGCCCTGCTTCTTCTCCACCTTTATGTTGTCCGTATCGACCTTTATCTTTCCGTCAGACCTATCAGCCACCGCTTTTACCGCTTTTACCGCTATATCTGTCAGTATGTCCCTTCCGGAACCCACATTCTTTCCGGTCATCGCTGTCATGGCCATTTCTCTGAGAAGCTCTTCGTTGTCTATCTTCACATCGAAACCCACGTCATTGAGTATTTCAAGTGCCTTTTCCGAGGCCATCCTGTAACCGTTCGTTATTATCGTCGGATGCACGTTCTGTTCGAGAAGCTCCTCCGCTTTCTTCAGAAGCTCGCCAGCGAGTACCACCGCCGTTGTCGTTCCGTCACCGCATTCCTGGTCCTGTGTCTTGGATATCTCGACGACCATCTTCGCCGCAGGGTGCTCTATGTCGAGCTCTTTCAGTATCGTTGCGCCGTCGTTGGTTATGGTAACATCTCCTAGGCTGTCAACCAGCATCTTGTCCATTCCCTTCGGCCCGAGGGTGCTCTTCACCGATTCCGCTACGGCTTTTGCCGCCGCTATGTTGTTCGTCTGTGCGCTCTTTCCTTTTTCTCGTTCTGTTCCTTCTTTTAGCAAGATTATAGGCATTTGTCCGCCCATCATTGTATTACCTCCTTGTTGTGATTCTCCTATGATTGTACTTCTATATAAAGATTTCTACGAGCATGGCATAGTTGAATTTCAGGACGCCTCCAAGCTCCTTGGCAACACCCAAGGTTTATCAATATGGATGGTTGTCGAGTTCCATAGAAAGCCCTGCCTCTTTGAACTCTATCAACTGGCCTTCGCCTTGCTCGATATGGCCTTCAGTTCCTTTTCATCCATTGTGCTTCTCTCCATCACACCCCCTTCTCCGTCATCATTCTCTTCCCCTTGCAATCATCTCATCAATAGCCCTTTTCACCTTCTTCCTCAACTCCTCAAGACTTCCCTCATTGACTATCATCACATCCGCCATAGCAATGACATTTCCAAGCCCCCATGACAGCTCTCTCATCTCCCTGCGCTTTATCTTCTCGATGCTGTCCGATTCGTCGCCCCTGTTCCTCTTTTTAAGGCGCTCGTATCTCGTTCCCGGTGATGCGTGCACCGCGATTATCGTTACTCTGCCTTTTTTCCCGAATATCTTGACCTCTTCAAGGCTGCGAACCCCATCTATAACTGTTTTTCCCGGGTCTTTTATCCTCTCCGCAGTCCTCTCCGCCCACACATAGGGGCCGTATTTTTCCCTCTGCTTTGTTGCGAACTCGCCTATTCTGTCCGGTTCTATTCCTCTTTCCTTTGCCATCTCTCTCACGACATCCCCCATTCTCAGGACATCATATCCTATGGGAATTATGGCCTGTATCACCTCTTCCTTTCCCGCACCGGGCATACCTGTTATGAGAAGCATGGGGGGACAATAATGGGAGCTTAAAAAATCTATCACCTGAATGTTTTCCGACATTGTATTCGTTCCTCTATGTACAGCGCTCCTTATATTTCTTTCGGAAGTATGGAGGGGAATGTCGTTGGAGGTGCAGGGGGCGGGTAACGGTTTGAGGGTATCTGAAGTCCGAGCCGATAGGCGAGGATTTGGGCGAAGGTGCGAGCCGCATACACCATGTTAGGCGCATCCGAAGGGTCAAAGCGGAGCGTAGAGTCGTGGACGGAGAGCATTCGCACCTTCAGATATCAGCTATTTTTCTTATATTTACATACTCTCTTATCAATCGTCCTAGCAGATCTATACGTTCTATATCGTATTTTGTCAATAATGGTTCCATTTTGTCTATTTGTTTTGCTACCTGGTATGTGTCAGAAGAAACAAGTAACAACGGTATGTTGTGATCCGAGGCTTTTGAGATAATATATGGTGGAGGTAAAATATTATTTGTAAGCACGATGCATGCAGTATCGCTTTCTAAAGCAGCAAGTATCATATCTGTTCTATCACCGCCGGTTATAATTAACTTCTTTTTCTTCATAAATAGAGGGTTTCGAAGTGCTGCATCAGCAGACATGGCCCCAACAAAAATGTTCTCTATAGTATTATTTAAATTCCTTTCGCCAGCAATAACTTTTGCAAACAAGTAGTCAGATAAATAACTAACCGAGAAATGCGTTAGTTCTGTTTTATATGGGACTATGCCAATCACATTTATGCCCATTTCCGTTATATCATCTAAGTATGTTTGCTTGAAATCTTCTACGTCTTGCACCTCGTTTATAATTACGCCTCCAAAATTTATATTTTTCATATCAACATATTTTTTGATAAATGCAATGTCATCCATCCATGATTCGTTCTTTCCACTAACAACAAGTAGCAACTTGCCGTCGATATACTTTGTCACAGACAAAGGATCGAGATATACAGAAGCGCCATCTACCAGATCTTTCCCTCCTTCAACAAACAATATATCTTTGTCTTTCCCTATACTAGATAGACTTTCGAGAAGTTTCTCTCTCGTTGAGTCTTCATCGTACATGTATCTAAGCTTGCTATGATTAAAACCGATGCTCATATCCTCTGGGTTTTCTTTTAAACCGAAGGTATTTGATATTAAAGCAGAGTCGTAGTCCCATAAGTGTTTTTTATGGTAGACTAGCCTCTCTCCGAAAGGTTTCAAATACCCAATTCTTTTTTTCAGTACAGTCGCTATCCCTACAACTAAGCATGTTTTCCCAGCGCTTTTGCGCGTTGATGCTACTACTACCTTATTCATTTATATACCTCCATTTACTTTATTGCTTTCAACATTTGAAAGCAGAATCCTAATATCTACTGCTTTCACTCCCTTGCTCTCTTCATACACGACAAGAGGATTGATCTCAATATCTGAAATATCGTCATATTTTTGAAGGAGCGAGCTCAATTTAATTATTACATCAACTATTGCATCAACATCCTTCTTTTCCTCCCCTCGTACGCCTAAGAGGAGAGGATAAGATTTTATTTCTTTTATCATAGACATTACTTCTTTAGGACGTAGGGGAAGAGCACGAAACGCAACATCCTTCATAACTTCTACATATACACCTCCAAGACCAAACATACAAATTGGTCCGAAGATTTCGTCTCTTCTTGCCCCAACAATCACCTCAATGCCTGGTTCTACCATCTCAGAAACCTGAATTCCTTCAATCATCACGCCGGGTTTGTGCTGCCTGCAATTAAAAATTATGGCCTGATAAGCATCTATTACTTCTTTCCTGTTCATTATGTCCAGAGCAATGCCACCGACATCGCTCTTATGGAGTATATCCTTTGAGACGACCTTCATAACTACGGGATATCCAATCTTTTCTGCATACATTATTGCCTCATCAATGTTATGTGCTAAATAACTTTTTGGCACTCGGATGTCTGCGGCTCGCATTATGCTCTCTCCCTCGTATGAAAGAAGGATGTGTCTTTTGTCCCTTCTAGCTTTTTTTATAATATCTTCGATTGCACGGTAATCCATTTCCACTTCATCAACATCGTTATGGGTCTCTGCTGGATATGTTATATTGCGGTAATAAACATACATTGCCCCAAGGCAGGAAATAGAGTCATAAACATCAGAAAATGCAGGTATCTCATTACTTCTCAGATAACTTATAAGTTTCTCTGTTTTCTCACCTCCAAAGAAAGAGAAAACAATGGGTTTGCTGACTTTATTCTCTGAAAACATTTTTTCGATAGTATATGTAAGTTTCTCAGCATCAAAAACCGCAGTTTCACACCCCATACAGATGATTGAATGAACATCTTTATTCCTAAGCGCTGCATTGAGAGCGAGTGTATAATCTCTAACCGTTGCCTGACCTGTAAGGTCCACAGGATTTTTCACAGAACCGAATTCAGGAACCATATCAGAGAATACTTTTTTCAATGTCTGAATATCATCAAATAGATGAACATTATATTTTTCACATGCATCAGCACCCATGACACCTATACCACCTCCATTTGTAATTATCACAGTGTTTTCTCCTCTTGGAATTGATGAATTTGCAAGGAATTTACACCAATCAAGAGCCTCTTGAACACTTTCCGCTCTTAGAACCCCGCATTGCTTCATAATATCTGAGAATACTTCATCTGAACCAGCCAGTGAGCCTGTGTGTGATGCTGCAGCCATTGCTCCCCTCTTTGATCTCCCTGATTTTATTACGACTATAGGTTTCTTTTTTGTAGCTTTTTTAAGCACACTGACTAGCCTTTCACCGTTTTTTACCCCCTCAATATACATTAAGATAACTTTCGTATTCTTATCAGATACGAACCACTCTAAAAGATCTGTTTCATTTATATCTGATTTATTACCAACTGAAACCACAGCAGAAACACCGATATTTTCAGCTTTTGTTTTACCGAGCATAGCGATACCAAGTGCTCCACTCTGTGTTATGATAGCAATGTTGCCAGGCTTCACATCTTTTGGTCCAAAGGTTGCATTTATTGGGGCCTTAGAGGAATATACTCCGAATATATTTGGCCCCAGAACACGCATTCCATGTTCACGGGCGTAAGAAACTATTTTTCTCTCTTCCTCAATGTTTCCGATTTCTGCAAATCCAGATGTTATTATCACAAGAAACTTTACACCTTTGCGCCCACAGTCCTTCACGGCATCAAATGTATATTTTGCGGGTATTGTAATACATGCAACATCAATTTCATCATCAATCTCATCAAGTGATTTATATACGCGGAGACCCAAAATTTCACCATCTTTGGGATTTACAGGATATACTTTGCCAGAATATTTGCTATCAATAATGTTTTCAACAATCTTATACCCTATCTTGTTTTTATTATGGGATGCTCCAATTATTGCAACAGAACGTGGTTCAAACAAATATTTTATATCTTGTGTGGCCATCCTTATCATGCCTCCATAAATTTCATTTTCAATTCATACACTCCTTCTGCTTTTCTTTTTTTAATATCAAAGCCCATCTCTTCAAACAGATGTAACATTGGTATGTTGTCTGCTAGTACCTCTGCAGTGAAGCCAAAAAGCCCTTGTTTCTTTGCTAGATATGTTAGATATGAAAGTAATTCGGTGCCTATCCCCATCTTCTGATGATCATCCCTTACCACCAAAGCGACCTCTGCAGTATGTGTTCTTTCATCTATACCATATTGCCCTACACCCACGATTTCTTCTTTTCCATCTTGTTTAATCATCGCAAGGATTACCCTTTCTTTAGTATAATCGATTATAACGAATTCCTGTAAACGCTCGTGCGGCATATCCTTACGTGCGGAGATAAACCTGCGATATAGGCTTTTGTCTGAGAGAGAGTAAAAGAAATCTTTTAACAATGGCTCATCACTTATTTTTACAGGTCTTAAGAAAATTTCAAGCCCTGTCTTTGTAGTTCTGTAAGTTTCAAGTTCTTCAGGATACTCTCCATGTTTTCCAGGTATAAATGCCTGATCTTTGTAGATGAGATTGAGTTTTTTTGCTTCCTTAATAAGCCAAGGTCTGAATTTTGGATGTGCTATGGATATTAATTCCATTGCTCTTTCTCGAATATTTTTTCCATGCAAATATGCTATCCCATATTCCGTTATAACATAGTGAATGTCGCCTCTATTAAGTGTAACTCCTGCCCCTTCTTTGAGGTACGGCACTATCCTTGAAACCTTACCGTTTTCCGCAGTGGATTGAATGGCCAGTATTGTTTTTCCATTACGCGCCAAAATTGCACCTCTCATAAAATCGGCCTGCCCTCCTATTCCACTGTAAAACGTCTTTCCTATGGATTCTGCAGTTGCCTGACCTGTAAGGTCTATTTCCAGAGCACTATTTATTGCAGTCATGTTTTCATGTTGGGATATAACCAATGGATTGTTTGTATAGTCAATAGTCCTGAACTCCACACTAGGGTTGTCATTTATATATTCATAGGTTGCTCGTGTGCCCATACAAAAGGCAGCTATGGTCTTGTATCTATCAATTGTTTTCTTTGTATTGTCTATAATGCCTTCTTTCATCAGTTTCACAATACCATCCGTCAACAACTCAGTATGCACACCAAGATGTTTTTTATCACGGAGATTTGCAAGAATGGCATTGGGTATGCTACCGTAACCCACTTGGATTGTATCGCCATCCTGTATTATCTGTGATACATACTTTCCGATCCTGTGAGCAATATCATCTGGTACCTTACTTTCGTATTCTAATAGTGGCTCATTATGTTCTATTGCAAAATCAACATCCTCAATGTGTATAAAACCATCTCCATGAACACGAGGCATGTTATCGTTTATCTGTGCTATCACCAATTTAGCGTTTTCCACGGCGGCTTTTGTTATATCAACACTCATACCCATATTCATATATCCATGTTTATCTGGCGGTGATGTTTGGATAATTGCAACATCTATAGGCACAATTTTTCGATAAAAAAGATCAGGCACCAGTGATAGGAATATTGGCGTATAATCTGCAAGACCTTTATTAACCGCGTCTCTTGTGCTGTTCCCTATAAAAAATGTATTATGGCGGAAGTTGTATTTGAACTTCTCCTCTGTATAGGCCGCAATACCAAACGTCCATACACGAAAAACCTCTGCATCAAAGAAAGCCTTTGGATGTGATTCTACATACTTTATGAGTGCTCTAACAAGATATTGAGGCTCACCACAACCTGTAGCGATAAATATTCTGTCGCCACGATGAATATTGCTAAATATTTTCTCTTCTGAGGCAAATTTTTTCGGATATTTTCTTTTTATATTGTCCAATTTATCACTCAAGAGCCTCTACACCTTCTTTTGCTCTACGTCCACGATTACGCCTAACTCAGTTATATCCGCAATATTGCGTATATCATTCCAATATCGCATGATATCAGCATTATTTCGTATATCTTCCATTTGGATTTGTGCTATCATTACTCTTTTTCCTCCTTTTCATTTTTGTTCGAGGGAATCGGTTCGATGTCGTCCAGAAGACTCTTTATATTTTTGATGTATCTGGTACTCACATGCGTCTATATCTCGGTGGTTTTTAAACTTTTCTGCCTGTTGTCAGCATCATTTCACCTTCTTCTGCATCTCGTACATCCGCGCTATCTCGTGGGTTGTGGTGGCATCCTCCGGTGCCTTGTCCCCGTGAACCTCGGAAATATTACGGCAAGACCGGCATCCTTCTTTATCTGTCCGTAGGCGCAGGTGTGGTTCGGGCTTAGGCTTATCTCGGCACCAAGTACCTCAAGCACATGATTCGGGACTAACCAGACGTCAGGAACCATCCTTGAATCCACCCGCGTGTGCCTTTCCTCGATCACATCGGAGGCGAAGATATCCGGCAATTTTTCGAGGTCCTCATCGGTGAATCCGCTTCCCAGTTTGCAGACTATCTCGAACATGTTGTCTCGAACATGTCTCTGTTCTGATTGTAGGCGGCCATGAGGAGCGCAAAACCGCAAAAAAGAGGAAATAAACGGGAAAAAGGATTGCTGGTTTGGCAGCAGTATTCGCTTCGCTTCAACACTCCTTCTTTATCAACGCCCCATGGATTCTGTCCTTCTATTATCTGATTTTAACACACCATGCCAGTAAAGTACTCCTTGATTACTCTGTTGATATAGAATGCCTCTTGCCTGATAGGTGCAAGCTCTTGCTTATTTTATCAGTTATATGTCCAAAAAGTTTCCTTCGCTCTTTCATGCTCCATACCCACAATGAAACTCATAAAATAAGAGACTTTCTGGAGAAAAATCCATGAAGAATGCAAGTTTGGAATTGCAGTAAACTCTTCGGCCGGTGATAAAATGAAGAGGAAGTCTCAAATGGTGGGAAATATTTTAATGGCAGATTGCACAATTTAGCGAAAGTATTATATACTGAGAAGAGATTAGAGGTAATAAGGTGAGGATAAATGTCGAAGGAAACGCTTTTAAGAGGTGAACACGCTCGCTTTGTTCTGGCTGTTGTGACAGTCCTGATTATGGCAGTTCCAACAGGTATGCTCGCATCGGTATCGCATTACGAAACAGCACCACAGGAACCTTCAGCAAAAGGGGATATTCTATTCTCTGATAACTTCGATGATGGAACATTGGATAAATGGTTCATAGGCCCATGGAATCCGGCCGGAATTATGGATACTACCAGCAGTCTTTCACGCAGTAAGAGTTATTCTGCCCATTCACAGTCAAGCATAGATGACAATACAGCCCCTTACATTTGTGCGGAGTTTGATAACACATCAAACTTTGAGATAACCCACTGGATATATCTCCCCGAGAAGTCTCGGACATATGATAAGTTCAATCTTCTCACCGTAAGGGCCCTGAAAAACGGCCTTAACGATATGCCCGACCCTGCGTATAGCGAGGTTGGAAAGCGAACCACCTACCTTCTTGGCGTCGAACTTTATGATAATGACTATAGTATTGATATATACGAAAGAATGAAGACCCCAATTGATCAGAATCGGACCATTTATGATATGTACAAATTAACTCCTGAAACTTGGCACAACATCTCTCTGAGGGTTATCGGCTCCGATTATCTTCTGTATGTTGACGGCCAGATGATTTATTCTGGTGAGAGGTACGGCGATGTTCCTCTGAATGTTACGATGTTTGGAGATGGAGGAGGCTCTGGTGGTGGAAGCGGTGATGCTTACCTTGATGATGTTGTTGTAACTCAACTTCCTGATGAAGCCAGCGTTGATTTATCTGTCTCAGGCATATCTTTCTCCAATGATACGCCAACCGAAGGAGATAACACTACAATTTCCGCTACAATCCATGGAGATTATGATAGCTGGGAAAACACCACTCGGAGCGAGATTCTGTTCTCCGACAATTTTGATGATGGTACGCTGAACAGATGGTTCATTGGTCACTGGAACCCCGAAGGAATAATGGAAGCCACAGATACACTGAGCCATTCTTCAGATTACAGTGCGCACTCCCAGTCGGACCCCGACACGAATACCGCCCCCTTCATTGCAGCAGGTTTTAATGAAACCCACAATCTCTCTATAGAGGGTTATTTCTATCTTCCACAGAAAACCCAGGAATATGATTCTTTCAGGCTCTTCAGTCTAAGGTATGCAGAAGGCGGACTTGATAATCTAGGCGATTCCAGTAAAGTTTTCAACAGAATGAATATAGGGCTTATTGATGACGACTACAATTTAGATGTTTGGAAGCATCCCTCAGATGAGGCAGGAAATATCGTGTTGGCCCAGGACACCTATCAACTTCAGCCGCAAACATGGTACAAGGCAGACATTATCATCGAAGGGAGCTTATTCAAAGTATACATAAACGATGAATTCATATTCGAATCTAACAATGATATAAACACCTCGTATCCGTTCAATGTGCTCATTTTTGGTGATATTGGCGGAAGCGGCGGCTGTTGGGGCGACGCCTATCTGGACGATGTAACAATTACTGGCTACACCCATTCCTCTGCAATAAGCCATCATGCTCAGAATGCAACCTGCACGGTCTCTTTCTATCTCGATAATGTAAGTGAGAACAATCTTATTTACAGAGAGAACAATGTTTTTGTACCTGCCAACGGAGAGGTGACAGTCAATGCACCTTGGAATGCAGTTGCAGGGAATCACAGTATAATCGTAAAAGTGGAGAATGTAAATCCAGAGGACACAGACTACACTAACAATGTGGCATCTGCAGGCATAAGCGTTTCCTCTCCGAACATACCTCCTGTTGCAGTTGCAGGAGATGACAGGATAGTCAACGTGGGCGACACGGTGTATTTTGATGGTTCCGGAAGTTATGACCCCGATGGATACATCGTTTCATATAGCTGGAATTTCGGCAATGGAGATTCTTTCACATCTGAATCGGCAAATGCTTCTCATGTATTTACCGACCCCGGAGTTTATAATGTAACACTCACAGTTACCGATAACGAGGGAGCCACAGGAACAGATACATGTATGGTAACGGTAATTTCACCGGTTCCTGCCGAGCTTAACATAAGTTCTGTACTTGTAAGCGGCCCTGAAACAGGTGAGATATGCCAGCCCTATGAATGGAGTATCAATATCACAGTTACTAACACAGGGGAATACGAGGCTCAAAATGTTGTGGTCTTTGATGCAATACCCGAATACTTCATTCCGCACTCATATCATGCAAGCAAGGGATTTGTAGGCGGTGGAGAGATATCACAGCCACCGGAGAACGGAGTAATGTCCGCACCTTCTCACCCACACATAGACCCGATAACAGACCCGTCTTATGAATGGCATGTCGGCAGTCTTGCGCCGGGAGAAACAGCCTATATTGTTTTCAACATATCGACATCGGATTCGGGAATATGCAGTTCGGGAATCTATCATCTCGATGATGGGGCAAGTGTAACGGCCACGGACACACTCACAGGCAACGAGATATATGCCGGACCGACCTCACCGATAAGCGTGGACATAATATTTCCTGCTAAACTGGAGATAAGCGAGGAGCTTGTAAGCGGCCCCGAAACAGGGCACACAAACCAGTACTATGAATGGGAAATTATGATAACGGTTTCGAATACGGGAGAATATGCTGCCGAAGATGTTGTGCTTTCAGATGCAATTCCGGATTACATCACACCTCTGAATTATTCCACGGACATCGATTCGACAGCCATTCTACCAACACCCCCATCATCATCCATAGGTGCTATGTCAATACCTTCACAGCCGGTTATAGATCCGATATATCCCGATTCATATGGATTGGATATAGGGGAGATTGGCCCAAAAGAATCAGTGCACATATGGATAAATGTCTCCACAAACGATACTGGCTTTGTTCTACCGGACACATATAATCTGGACTACGGAGCAAGCGTTACAGGAATTGATAATGCCACTGGAAAAGACATCTCTGCAGGCCCGAGCGGGCCGGTAAGTGTGAACATACTTCTTCCGGCTGAGCTAACAATAAGCAAGGTCAGAGTCAGCGGTCCGGAGTCCGGGTATATTCACCAGTATTACGAATGGAGCCTGCTGATAACGGTTTCAAACATCGGAGGATATTCAGCTGAGAATGTTGTTGTTTCAGATGAGATTTCCTATTATCTTATACTTAAGAACTATTCTGC
>CAZQEG010000003.1:23127-25434 GCA_964591575.1 uncultured Thermoplasmata archaeon | reverse complement strand
GTCAACAAGGTCCAGAAGGAATGGAAACCGAAACCGCCTCTGGGGATGTACGAGTAAGGATATCTCCGGAATTCAGCGCTTTACGGAAAAATTCCTCAGGCCCTCGGGTTCTTCCCATCTTATTTCCACATTTTCCACAATGGCATAGGGCTGATTGTGAGCGCACCAGTCGATAATCGCTTCCACTCTCTCCTTTTCTCCCTCAAAGACAGCCTCCACCCTGCCGTCCGGAATATTTCTGACCCACCCGTAGATTCCTGTTTCTCTGGCCTTTCTCTCCGTATTTGCCCTGAAAAAGACGCCCTGTACCTTTCCGGCAAATAACACATGTGCTCTGGATTTCATGCTGGAAAATCGGTTCGTTTAAAAATATGTGCTTCGATTTCCGTATTTCATCGGGAGCTGGGAGCGCCGAGAACCCCGGAAAAATCGAAATATTCCGGAAAATCCGTGTCCTGCATCGAAAGATGGAGTATGTGAGGCTCATTTATGTTCCTGCCTGTGCGGATTATCCCTGTTATCCGCTCATAGGTCTCTCTGCTCTCCCTGAAAGTTTTGAACGCTGCCACCATCATGCCCTCTATAGGGGTCATCAGGAAGGCTATTGCCGGTGCGATCCTTTTCCTGCGAACCACCTCTCGTAATTTGCCGTATGTCTCGGGAGACATCTTCCACAATACGAAGAGGAGAACCTCATATCCGAGCTTTTTCAGGTTCAGCACGGCCTTTTCTCTGTAAAGTCCGAGCTCTTCGAAATCCCTTTTCAATCTGTGCACACGCTGTCTGCTCGTTCCGGAAGTAATGGCAATCTTTTCTCCGGTCCAGTCCGGATGCCCTATAAGATGCCTGTATATCTCGAGATCGTTTTCTTTCAACTCCAGCGGCTCTCCTTTCATGAAACCGTTATCTGGCTCATCACCGGGATCCATACCGAACTCCTGCGAAATAAGAGGCCCGTAGTCCCCGAATCTCAGAAAATCCGTGAGTTCCGTTGGAAAAAGAGAAAAGCCGAAGCTTTCCGGTTCTATCCATATACTCTTCCTGCGGAATCCTATGAAAAGCCGATAAAAATCCGTGTAGCTCGGTACGGCGCCGATTCCGAAGCCTTTGTCCCTTTCCCCCGCCAGAAAGAATGTCTGGGGTATTCTCATTTTCCTCCCCTCCTCTATTCTGACCCCGCGCTTTATGGCACCGAAACCGGAGAATGTTACCGAAAGCCCGAGCTTCTGAAACGACGGCACCCTTATGATGCGGAGAATCCCCGAGTCCGTCAGTCTTTTTCTGGATTTCATCAGACTGGATACCCTGAGTCCGAGCACATCGGAAAGCTCTTTTCCGCTGAACTCCGGGTGAGCGCTCATCCCCGCCAGAACCTTTCGGTCCGTTGCAGTAAGCTTCATGTTCACAGATATTTACATATAGTACTTAAATTTTGCTATTTATTCCAAAATTTTGCTCTTTATGTAACTTTTTTCTACAAAATCTCCTAATTTTCGAGAAAATCTTTTATAGGGGTCAGCTATCTTGCATCCGATTGTCATGAAGAAGGAAATCATAGGAAAGACTGTGGCCGACCATCCATGGAAAATGGTGGCGTTAGGCATACTGATAACCGTGATATTCGGATATTATGCGGCCCAGATGAGCATGACAGCGGATTACAAGAGCTTCATGCCGGACGATGAGGTGGCTCAGGCATATACGGAGATGAACGAGGAATATGCCGGCGCGGAGATGATACAGATACTGGACAAGCATCCGGGAGGCAATGCCGTATCAAAACAATCTCTGATAGATGAACTCCGCATGGAAAAATCGCTTCTGTCCGATAGTGAGGTGCAAAACAACCTTCAAACTCCGGAAAATCCGGAGAACAGCATATACAGCCTGCCTGACATCATAATAATGACAGATATGATGGCAAACGGATATCTGGATTTCATGAACAGAACCATAAGCTCAGTTCCTTATCTGGAAATGCTCAATTCCTCGATCGCCGGCATTGACGGTGCATTGTCGCGTTATCTTTCCCAGTACGGCCTCAATTCCTCGTCGAACGATACAGCCGCTTCGCTTGAGATGGCATATATGGGGGTCTCCTCATTCCTCAATGGCAGTTCGAACATTGATTTCAACATAAGCGTACCGAAAACCGTTCCCTCTATGACCGTGGACGAGAAGATTGCCTACATGGAAAACATGAGTGATGCGGAGCTTAAGAACATACTCGCTTATGGCTCTCCCGTGCCGCCTTCGGAGATGATGGGCGAGGTTTTTAATTTTGAAAAAGCTCTCACATCCATAGAT
>CAZQEG010000003.1:0-23027 GCA_964591575.1 uncultured Thermoplasmata archaeon | reverse complement strand
TTCGGAGATGATGGGCGAGGTTTTTAATTTTGAAAAAGCTCTCACATCCATAGATGTCCTTTCCAAGCAGATATCGATGAACTCCGCATCCGCATCACAGAAGATCGGAAGCGCTCTCCAAACATCGCCGGTCAAAGAGAACAGGACGATAAACTCCACATTTTCAGCGGGTTATGCGGCATTTTCCTCAATCTCGCAGGAATTCTCGCCTGTGAGCGCCGAGATACACGGCCTTCTGTCTTCGATGTCCTCATCTTCCTCGATGTCCGGCTCATCCATGATGAAATCCATGATATCCAGAGATTTCAATTCGACGACATGCACGGCAGAGGCCACACTGATTATGATACAGCTCAACGGAACCCGGATGCCGGAAGAGAACGACGACCATTTTTCGGACAGGATGCTTTCCGTCCATGAAGAGATAAAGAAGGATGCAAATGAATTTCAGGGTACTGGGGATTATCAGGTGTTCAGCAGCAGACTGATGAACAAAGACATGATGTCAAGCATGAACGAGAGCAACAGCGTCCTTCTTCCGTCGGCCTTCCTCCTTGTAATAATAATTTTGATAATAATATTTAGAAATATAGTCGACACATCTCTGGGCCTTCTCGGGCTTTTTATGGCGATAATATGGACATACGGTTTCGGTGTAATGGCGAATATGACCTTCAACCAGATAACTACCACCACAGCGGTGCTGATAGTCGGTCTCGGAATCGATTATGCCATACACACGATAATGAGATACAGGGAGGAGCTGAAAGAGGGAAAAGATGTTGAGCATGCGGTAAGCAAGATGGAAGCAAATCTGGGTGCCGCTCTTATTCTGGCCACGGTCACAACGATGGCATCGTTCCTTTCCAACCTCTCTTCACCGATTCCCCCGATAAGGGACTTCGGGATAATGAATGCATTCGGGATATTCTCCGCCTTTGTGATATTCATAAGCTTCGTTCCGGCAGTCAAGACAATACTCGACAGGAAAAAGGAAAGAGCGGGAAAGAAAATCATAAGGTCAAGCGGAAAAAGGACAGAAACCGGCGTTGCAGTGCTCAACCGGATTCTTGCTCTCGGTGCCGTGGGCGCGGAGCATCATCCGTGGAAAGTCATAACGGTGGTTCTCATACTGACCGTCGCAGGCATATACGGAGCGATGAACCTCGGCACGAACTTCAACGAGACAGACTTCCTTCCCTCGAATACGGAATCATCGCATGTGATGACATACATAATGGACAATTTCCAGAACACCGGAACGCATGAGAGCTATATTCTCGTAAAAGGGAACATAAGTTCGCCGCAACTGCTGAAAAGCATGGATGCCGCAATGAAAGACATGAACGGCCAGAAATACATATCCTCGGAAGGCTCTTACAACATTGTAACCATAATAAAAGATGCCGAAAAGAGCAATGCCACTTTTGCAGCCATGATACATTCGCTGGACACGGATAACGACGGTCTTCCAGATTCCTCGGTATCCCGGGTCTATGATTATCTCTATGCTCACGATGCCCGCGCCAGATATGTTCTTTACCGGGATGACGGAGTATATAAGAGCGCTCTCATGAGAATAAAGACAACAGCCACCTCGAATTCGGAACAGGCAGTTCTTTACGATGAACTGAAAAAAGACACAGGTCCTCTGAAGGATGCGGGATTCACCGCAGAGATAACAGGCGGTTCCATTCTCGTGTATGTAATAACAACATCCCTCCAGAACAGCCAGTGGAACTCCCTGCTGGTCACGATAATATCCTCGCTCATCGTCCTTGTCATAGCATTTTACTACCTAAGAAGGTCGGTAATGCTCGGCATCATAACGACAATACCCGTAGTGATAGCGCTCATATGGTCGATGGGACTGATGTATCTCGCAGGCATAGAGTTCAATGTGATGACGGTGACCATAACCTCTCTGACTATAGGCATAGGGGTTACATATTCCATACACCTCGCCCACAGATTCACCGAAGAGATGGACAAGAACAGTCCGGAAGAAGCTGCGAGGATAACCGTAAGACATACTGGGAGCGCAATATTCGGGGCTGCTGCCACCACCATGGGCGGTTTCGGTGTCTTCTCACTGTCTACGCTGCCACCTCTCGCTCAGTTCGGAATAATAGCGACGATGTCCATATTCCTGAGCTTTCTTCTGTCGGTGTTCATACTTCCCACATTTCTGGTGGTGTGGGCCAGAAAAAGGAAAGGCTCACAGTGAGGAAAGCCACCCCTTCAATCCCTTTTTATCCGTCTTTCCGGCCATCTCCGCCAGCTTGTCCAAGGGAACCTCCATACCTTTCCTCCTCATCCCTTTTCTGAGCTCGAATACCATGTGATATGCAAATAGCGCTCCGTGTCTCTCCGCTATGGAGTCGAATGCCTTCCTCTCATCCGGTGACGAAAGAAGCACCTTCCACGCCCTTATACTGCCCAGCCCCATATCGGAATACCTCCGCATCTCGTTCCAAGGTCCGGAAACGGATTCTCTGAGGGATTTCAGCCTTTCGGATTCGAGAACTATTGGCGGAAGGTCCGTGTCCGGATACATCCTGTTTGCTCCGGGGAGTATTCTCTCGAAGTCCGTCGTCATATCGTCCAGAACCTGCCTTGTCTCATTAGGAACGCCGTCGAGCGCTTCTTTTGCCCTGTCCCTTATCTCTTCCAGTGCCGTTTCGACATCATCCGCCGGGCCCCATACGAGCATCACCACATCGCCCTCTTTTCCGCCGGCTCTCTCAAGTATCTCGTGTTTCAACGGCTTAAGAATGTCCTCGTCGCTGTGAGCCGTGTTCGGCATATCATCCAGACATGCGATGACCCGCACACGCCCTGCGAAGTCCTGCGAGAAGAGGCGGCCGCCTCCTATGTCCGTATCAAGTATTCCGTGGAACTTGGGAAGAAGAAGACCCTTCACAGTACCCCCTTCATTCATAGCTCTTTTTAGAGAGGGAAGTTCGATCGATTTCGCAATGTCCGTGTAATCAATCGGATTGAGGGTTATATCTTCCTCCTTCAGACCTCTTTTCTTCAGCTCTTCCGCTATATCTATCAGCTTTTTCTGCCTGTATGCCTCTATGGCAACGAGGTCCTTAATGTACTGATATTTATCGACTCCTTTTATCTCCACCCTTCTGCCGCCTTTTATTGAGACATTGACATCCTGACGTGTGGCCCCTATGCCTCTTCTGACGATTCCGAGGTATCTCATCGCCCATCCAATGTCCCTCGCAACATACATGGCATCCTCCGGAGTATGCATGTCCGCATCCGTGATCACCTCCACCAGCGGAGTTCCCAGCCTGTCCGTTCTGAATCCTATGCTGTGGCGCTTATCCCATACTTCCCTACAGGCATCCTCTTCGAGGCAGAGGTGGTGTATGCCTATCTCTCTTCCGCGATACGGCATCTTTCCATTTATTCCTATGACCGCTGTCCTCTGAAAACCCGTCGGAATGGAGCCGTCCAGATACTGCTTTCTGCTGATATGAACCTCATCCACTATCGAAAGTCCGAACATGGTGGAAATGCGGAGCGCAATGTCCAGCGCCTCTTCATTGAGAGGAAAAGGGGGTGTATCGTCCATCTCATATGTACATGTGTTCTCTTTATGAAGTAGGTATGTTATCTCCTTCTTTGTGCGAAATTCCATGAGTGCGGCCCTGTCGTAATCACCCATCTCGGATAATGTCGGCCTCATGTGCCTTATCACCCTGTAATCCTCCGCCCCATGCTGGTATTTCACGGGGCACCGGCAGAAAAGCTTCTTTTTTGTATTCAACTGCTGGTGAATCTCAAGGCCTACCTTCAGTCCGACCTTTTCGTAGTCGAGAATGTATCTGGAGTCCATCTCGTGCAGCACAGATGTTTACGATTTAAACTTTGGGATAGCGCACCTGCATATCAATTCACTGGCCTCGTTATCCTGTTTTTAGTGATTATCTTTTTATACGGAGATTTATTCCACTGCGATGAAGAGGATATCCAAAGAGATTCTCATAAAGGCCCTCGACAACAGTCTCGGAGACAAAGGGCTTCCAAAAGAGGCGATAGAAGGACTTGCGGAGTATCTTCTGGAGTTCTTCGGATTCAATCAGGAGATTCCGGATTCAATACTGAACCCATCTGACAGAGATATCTTCTATATGCTTGAAGATGAAGGTATACTGAGCACGGAGATGGAAGAGGCCACGGTAAAGCACGGCAAGAAATGGATAATACATTACTGGGTTCTCAGAACGGATGTTATACTCTCTCTTGCTTCCGAGGAGGAGCACGAGGAAGAAAACGGCGAAGAGAGCATATATGAAAATGAAGAGCTCTGGAAAAGGGATGAGAAATGAAGCTTGTAGCTCTGGTTTCGGGGGGTATAGATTCTCCTGTGGCGCTCCATATGATGCTGGAAAAAGGCTATGAGATAATAGGCCTGCACATGGATAACAGGCCGTTCGCGGACGATTCGCAGATAGAGAAAGTCAAAGCCCTTGTGAAAAGGCTCGAAGAGCTTCATGATGCTGAAATTCCCCTCTATACCGTGCCTCACGGTGCGGTCTCACAGGAGATTATAGCAAAAAAAGGCACTTACAGATATCGCTGCATCCTCTGCCGCAGGATGATGTTCAGGACAGGCGAGGCATTTGCGGGGAATGTCGGTGCCGAGGCACTTCTGACCGGGGAATCGCTGGGGCAGGTGGCATCCCAGACCCTGAAGAACATCTATGCCGAATCCGAGGCTGTGGACATGCCCATAATAAGGCCGCTGATAGGCTTTGACAAGGAGGAAATCGTGCGGATTTCCAAGGATATAGGCACATATGAGATATCCATAATCCCATCGAAAGGATGCGAACTCGCGCCTAAAAGGCCCAGCATAGGTGCGAGACTGAAAGACATACTTAAAGACGAGGAAAAAATACCTGTGGATGCGCTCCTTTCCGCTTCTCTGGAGGGTTTGAAAAGAATTAAGTAGGGGTTTTCCTCGCTTTTTTCTTAGTTTTCGGCATCTTTCTCCTGTTCGCGAGAGGGCGGCTTTTTCGCTCTTTTTTCTCTTTTCTTTACGGATATAGCGAGAACTGCGATTATTGCGAGAGACGCCAGAATACCGATGACCGCAATGGCGTATGCCCCCTCATCCCATGCACCGGCCTTATGCCCCCATCTGTCCTGAAGATATGAATCCACTTCCTTTTCGGTGGCAGGCTGTGATGTTACCTGTAAGGGAAAATCATCGACCTGTACCGTCATAGATGAGACAAAACCTCCCTCATATCTCTCATTAAGCGGGGACAGCAGACCATATGCCTCTATATCGTCGAAGCCATTCCCGTTACTTTTCAGAAGAGATACTTCGCTCATCTGCGCTGCCGGCATAGGAAAAGACATCGTGCCGTTCATATTGTAATGTGCATATGTTTTAATGCGGGTCTTTCCGGAGATATATCCGTCCAGATTCTGGCTGATGTTATCCGAAACCCTGGATGCTTCTTTATAATAGCTGAGATGGCCCTCACGCCCTGCCGAGTAGTTCAGGACGGACTCTATATTTTCGGTAGCGTTTCGGGAGCTAATAGGAAGAAAAGGAACAGGCGGATCGAATGTGAGATTTAACCCCGTGTACCTCACGTTTCCGTTTTCAAATTCGGAGTATTTCCGCACGGTGCCGTTGGCATAGGTTCCACGCTCACGTATATTGAAAGATATATCCGAGGAAATATCCGCTGTAATCTCGGAGATACCGCAATACTCGGAACTTTCGTTCTGCACCAGAAAATATCCGGTATAATAAGAGGAGAAAAGGATTTCCCCGTCACCTGTAAAGTTTCTTGGCCCTGGTGTCCTGAGAGGTTCTCCTCCAAAGCTCATGTTCAGGGTCATATATTTTCCTCCTCTGAACTCAAATCTGTATGAATTCCCCTCTTTTCCGATATACCGAAGATACATCATCATGGAGAACTCCCCTCCGAGCTGCAAAGAGACATTTTTTGCGGAAAATTCCATCTGTTTCTCAATATCTGCCTTTTTCTGGGAAAAGTCGAGCGACCATTTGTAACCCCATCCTTCTCCGGCTTTCCATCCCATATCGCCAGCTTTCGCATTATCAACAGCACTGTCCGCTATTGTCATCAGAAAGAGCAGGGCCGTTCCTATGGCGAGAAACTTCCTTAATCTCACAGATACCACTGGACTATACTAATGCCCATCGCATTTATAGTTTTGCCCAGTGTGCAAACTCTCCAAAGCAGACGCGAACAGGCAGCCCGATACCGCAGAACGACGGTATGAGACAGCCTTTCACCAAATTCTTATATAGTGCAAGGGATTGCGCTCCATCATCCATATGGAGATGACACGATGAAGAAATATATCTATATGTTCACAGAAGGCAACGGAAAGGACAAGAAGCTCCTCGGCGGAAAGGGGGCCGGGCTGTGCGAGATGACACAAATAGGACTGCCGGTACCTCCCGGTTTCGTTGTGAGCACCAAGGCATGCGGTGAATACTTCAAACTGGGGAAAAAACTTCCTGACGGGCTTGAAGAAGACACGAAAGCCGCTGTGAAGAGGCTTGAAAAGATAACAGGAAAGAAGTTCGGCGGAGACCCTCCTCTTCTCGTATCCGTGAGAAGTGGGGCCGCAATATCCATGCCCGGTATGATGGACACCATACTCAATCTCGGCCTGAACGACACGACAGTCAAAGCTCTTGCGAAGGCCACCAACAACGAGCGTTTTGCCTATGACGCATATCGCCGCTTCATATCTCTCTTCGGAAAGATCGCTCTCGGCTTGGATGACGAGCTCTTCTCAAAGGCCCTGGAGAAAATGAAGAAAAAGAAGGGTGTGAAATACGATACCGGTCTCGAAGCGGAAGATTGGAAGTCCCTGTGCAGGGAATATAAGAAGATAATAAAGGCCGCCGGCAAGGAGTTCCCTTCGGACCCATATCAGCAGCTTTTTCTGGCTATAAAGGCTGTTTTCGACTCATGGAACGGAAAAAGGGCCGTGGATTACAGGAGAGAGTTCAAGATAACAGAAGAGATGGCCAGTGGAACCGCCACCAATGTGCAGATGATGGTATTCGGCAATATGGGCGATGACTCGGCCACCGGTGTGGCGTTCACAAGAGACCCTGCGACAGGCGAGAATGTTCTTTACGGGGAGTATCTGGTAAATGCGCAGGGGGAAGATGTGGTCGCCGGCATAAGGACGCCAAAGCCGATTTCGGAGATGAAAAAGGATATGAGGGATGTTTATGACGAACTTCTGAAGGTCAGGGATACGCTTGAATCTCACTTCAGAGAGGTTCAGGACTTCGAGTTCACGGTGGAGAGGTGCAAACTGTACATGCTTCAGACAAGAAATGCCAAGATGAACGCTTTCGCACGGGTCAAAACATCCGTGGATTTCGTAAAGGAAAAAAAGCTCACGAAGGAAGAGGCGCTCCTCAGGATAAATCCCTATGACCTCAACCAGCTTATGCACAGGAGGATAAGCCCGGATTTCAAAAAGAACCCGGTCGCAACAGGCATTCCCGCATCTCCGGGAGCTGCCTCGGGAAGAGTGGTGTTCGATGCGGATACCGCCGAAAAGAAGGGGAAGCTCGGAATGAAGGTTATACTTGTAAGAGAGGAGACAAAACCGGAGGATATCCACGGTTTCTTCGCATCGCAGGGAATTCTGACCAGCAAAGGCGGTAAGACAAGCCATGCCGCCGTGGTGGCCAGAGGAATGGGAAAGGCATGCGTAACAGGGTGCGAAGCCCTTGAAATAGATGAAAAAGCCAGAGTTGCGCATGTGAACGGCAAGATCATAAACGAAGGAGATACGATAACCATAGATGGCACGACCGGAAACACCTTCCTCGGAGAAGCGCCCATGATAGATGCAAGTCTTTCCGGGGATTTCAGGACCATACTGAAGTGGGCCGCAAAGATAAAGAAACTCGGTGTGATGGCGAACGCAAACACACCTGAAGAGGCGGAAAAAGCCCTTTCTTTCGGTGCCGAAGGGATAGGTCTGTGCAGAACCGAGAGGATGTTCAATGCAGCGGACAGACTTCCGATAGTTCAGAAAATGATACTCTCGGAGGATGAAAAGGAGAGGAAGAGATACCTGGATATGCTCATGCCAATGCAAAAGAAGGATTTCAGAGATATCCTGACAATAATGGAAGGGAAACCCGTGACGATAAGGCTTCTTGACCCTCCGCTCCACGAGTTCCTGCCCTCCCAGGAGCAGCTCATAGAGGAAATCGAAGCCCTGAAAAAGATAAAGATGATGATGGACAGCATTCAGGAACTCCCGGATTCTCTCAATGTCATCGGGGAGGACATAGGCGAGGAGTTCAAAGGCCTGGAAAACCTTTCGAAAGAGCTGAAAAGGATGAAAAGGAAGAAATTCTACGAGAAACTCCTTGCGGAGAAGGAGCATACACTGAGCATAGTGAGGAACCTTGCGGAAGTGAACCCTATGCTCGGCCACAGAGGGGTCAGGCTGGGAATTACCTACCCTGAGATATACAGGATGCAGATAAGGGCTATTCTGGAGGCATCCGCCGAGCTTCTGAAGGAAGGAAGGAACATACTTCCGGAGATAATGGTCCCACAGGTATGCACCTCGCAGGAGCTGAAGATAGTCAAAGAGATGGTGGATGAAATTCACGGAGACGTGGAGAAGAAATACGGCATTGAGGTTCCCTATAAGTTCGGCACGATGATAGAGGTCGTGAGGGCCTGCATGAGGGCCGGAAGACTTTCGGAGATAGCAGAGTTCTTCAGCTTTGGGACAAACGACCTAACTCAAGCAACATTCAGCTTCTCAAGGGAAGATGCCGAAAAGAAGTTCCTTCCGCTCTACAGGGAAAAGAAGGTTCTTATGGATAATCCCTTCGAGGTGATTGATATAAAAGGTGTCGGCAGACTGATGAAGATAACCATCGAATGGGGGAGAAAGACAAGGCCGAACCTGCAGATAGGGATATGCGGAGAGCAGGGCGGTGACCCGAAATCGGTGGAGTTTTGCCATTCTATCGGTATGGACTATGTCAGCTGCTCGGCATATAGGATACCGGTGGCAATAGTATCTGCGGCAGAGAGCAAAATAAAGGACGACATGGGCATTCTCAAAAGAGAGATTTAAGCTATTTTCTATTTTTTACTTTTTTATAATTTTTTCTATATCCATATCATCGAACATACCAGTAACCCTCTCATAGTGGCCAGCAAGTTTTCGGTCTATCTCATCTATATTCTTATACATCCCTTCCAGATGGTCTTCCATATGTCCCATGTGCTTTTCCAGCATCTCCGTGTGGTCTTTCAGGCTTTTCATATGGTGATACAGCGCAATAAGCACGAAAATCTCCACTATGACCACCACCGCTTCCACAATCATCAAGATCTCTTCTTCGTTCACTATCTGGCATATTTCTTGCCTTAAAAACTTATTCCTCTGTCACGCTCCACAGCATGCCACAGGGGAAACCTTATAATGTGCCCACCATTGTAGTGCGATAACATGAACGACCCGGAAGATCTCATAAGAGAGGTTATGAAAACAACAGGGAGCGCTCTCCAGATAGAGAATATAATGATGGAATCATTCAGGGACATCCTGAAGGACCAGATAAAGGACAAAATGAGGGAGACCTTGGAAAAGAACCCGCAAATAAAGAAGGAGATTGAAGAGGCCGTTGACATCCTCATAGAAGCGAGACTGAAAGAAGCATATGCCCTGATAAAGCTGGCAAAGGCATCATCAAAGCTCGGACTGGAGGTTGCACCTGCCGGAATAAGGGAAGACATGATAAAGTCCTTCACATCACTGTTTGAAAATGAAATGATGGAACTGATGAAAAGGTTTTAATCTCTCTTTATGAGCTCGGCAATCCCTGTCGGAATCTTCGCTACCCTGACACCGACGGCTTCGAGCGCTCTGATTTTGCTTTCCGCGGTACCTCTACCTCTGGTCACGATTGCACCGGCATGTCCCATCCTCTTTCCCGGAGGTGCGGTCCTTCCTGCTATGTATGCGTAGACAGGCTTCTTAACATGCTCTTTTATGAACTCAGCCGCTTCTTCCTCTGCGGTTCCCCCTATCTCACCAACCATGACTATCCGCTCTGTTTCCGGGTCATTCTCGAAGAGTTCCAGCATTTCTATGAAATTCGTGCCAATCACCGGGTCTCCGCCGATACCTACCGTCGTGCTCTGTCCGATTCCGGCTTCGGTGAGCGAATTCACTATCTCATATGTCAAAGTACCGGAACGGGAAACCACTCCGACATTTCCCTCCTTGAAGACCATGTTCGGAAGTATGCCGACCTTTGCCTTTCCGGGAGATGCAAGGCCCGGGCAGTTCGGTCCTATTATCCTGGCGCCTTTCATCTTTCCGTATGAGACCATCTTCATGGCATCATGAACCGGCACATGCTCGGTTATCGTTACCACTAGTTTTATCCCGGCATCTATCGCCTCCATGACGGCATCCATCGTGAACGGTGCCGGAACGAAGATTATGCTTGTATTCGCTCCCGTTCCATTCACAGCATCCAGAACCGTGTTGAATACGGGCACACCTTCCACCGTTTCTCCGGCTTTACCCGGAGTTACGCCGGCAACGACATTCGTTCCGAACTCCTTCATCGCTTGAGTGTGGTATCTTCCCTGATGACCTGTGATGCCCTGAACGAGCACCTTCGTATCTCTGTTTACAAGGACTGCCATCTTATGCACCTCCTGCATGCCTAACTGCTTCTTTCGCAGCATCTTCGAGTGTCGAGAATACACTTATCCCCTCATTGAGGAGTATTCTTTTCCCCTCTTCCTCGTTGACGCCTTTTATTCTCGCAACTATCGGAACTTTCATCGGCTTTTCCCTTATCGCCTCAATAACACCCTTGGCAACGGTGTCGCACTTGGTTATTCCTCCGAATATGTTCAGAAAGACCACATCTATAGGTGCTTCTGCGATTATCCCGAATGCCTGTTTCACCTTCTCCGGGTCATCGGTGCCTCCGAGGTCAAGGAATGTACCGGCTTTTCCGCCGTGAAGCGATAGTACATCCAGAGTTGCCATGGTAAGGCCGGCCCCGTTGGCTATCACGCCTATGTTACCGTCGAGTTGAACAAAGGATATTCCTTTCTCTCTGGCCTCCCTTTCGAGAGGTGTATATTCCTCTTCGACCTTTTCTATGTCTCCGTGCCTGAAAAGAGAATCGTCGTTTATGATTAGCTTAGCATCGGCTGCAACAAAGCCCTCCGGTGTTAGAACAAGCGGGTTTATCTCCGCAAGGTCTGCGTCCTCTTTCGTGAACACATCCCACAGACCGGAAACTATCTTTGCAATGTCTCTGCTCTGCCCCTTGTTGAGTCCGAGAGCATAGGAAAGAGCCCTTATGACATTCGGCTGTATTCCGACAAGCGGGTTTATCGTCCTCTTGAAGAGCTTTTCCTCCGGAACGCTCTCTATCTCCACTCCGCCTTCGGCACTGGCTATGAGCATTCCCTCTCTGGAAGAGCGGTCGACTATGAAACTGATGTAGAACTCCTTCAGTATTTCGAGCTTTGGCTCTATGAGAAGCTTCTTGACCGTGTAACCTTTCAGATTCATGCCGAGGATCTCCGAGGCTCTCTTTCTTGCCTCTTCCGTGCTGGAAGCGAACTTTATTCCACCGGCCTTTCCTCTTCCTCCGACAAGGACCTGCGATTTCAGCACTATTTCTGCATCCACACCCCTTATCTCTTCGGGACTGTCTATGACATCTCCGTCCGGTACGGGAATACCGTGCTTTCCGAACACCTGTTTTGCCATATACTCGTAGAGCTTCATGTTATCACCCTGCGCAGTTCGGCGCCCCATAAAAGGCTTTCACAGGAATTTGTCAGATGCAGGGAAATCGGAGCATAAAACTATTTAAGAAAAGAAGGAATAAGGGTGCGGTGATGCTCTGAACTCCATTCAAATGTTCCTCGCCGCACTCATGCTCGGTCTGTCGGTGCTACTTGCACTTACGGCCGGCATATCCTGGAAGAGGTCGAGAAGTCTGAAAATAGCGCTTGTAGCCGCAGCGATGGCCTTCTTTACCCTGAAAGCGCTGTATCTGCTGTGGTCCGCCCTCGTATTGGGAGTCATACCGGAAGATACGCTGGGCCTGACGCTGGATGTGGTGATAATCTCCTTCCTTTACCTCTCGATATTGAAATGATAACATGAACAAAGACCCTCTGGATATAGAGAAGAGAAGAAGGATATTCCGTTTCGTGGAAAATAATCCCGGGGTATATATGCGGGAAATACAGAAGGCTCTCGGTCTGGGAACCGGAGTTCTCGAGTACCATCTCTCCTTTCTGGTGAAGAACGGACTTCTGAGCATATATCCGGATGGGAAAAAAAGGAGATATTTCTCCGTGGAAAAGGTGAGCGCACCCCAGAGGGAACTGCTTTCCTTCCTCCGCCAGAAGCACGCCAGACGGATACTCACCCTATCTCTCGCAGCCGAAGGCGTAGCTCTGGAAGAGATAAAAAAAGAATGCGGCATATCCAAATCAGCCGCACTTTTTTACATATCAAAGCTGAAAGATGCGAATCTTCTTGAAGAAAGGGCTAATGAAAGAGGGCCGAGATTCTTCGCAAAAAATCCGAAATCCCTGTACAATCTGCTCATAACATACAGAGAAAGCTTTCTGGATGACGTCGTGGACCGATTTCTGGACTCTTTCATGGATATCTGATGATGCCTCTGACCTGCGGCGCAGACCTAACGAAGGTATCTGTTCGCAATATAAGTTAACAAAGTTAGGTCGAAGACTATAAATACTCTGACAGACAATATCTGATGAGCAGGTCGATGCTTACGCATATAAAGGTGTGTTACCATGAAGAGAATAGGAATAATAGGGGGATTGAGCCCCGCATCCACGCTTTACTACTACCAGAAGTTCATAGAGCTCAGCAGAGAGAGATTCGAGCGGGGATTTTACCCTGAACTTCTCATATACAGCCTCAATTACCGTGACTTTTCAGAGAATTCGGAAGGCTGGGAGGGAAGGAAGAAAATGCTGATAGATGCAGGGAAAAGACTGGCGGCAGGAGGGGCAAATATCCTCGGAATAAGCGCCAACACACCCCATATCGTTTTTCCGGAGGTGAGCTCGTCGGTCGGCGGAAAGTGGGTGAGCATAATAGATTCCGTGGGGCATGAGGCGGAGCGCAGGGGACTGCGGAGACTCCTGCTTCTTGGCACCAAGACCACAATGAGCATGCCCTTCTATAGGGAAGGACTGGAAGGAATGGGGCTGGAAGTCCTGCTTCCCGAAGAGAAAGAAATGAACGAAGTCAACCGGATAATAACGGAGGAGCTTATGTTCGACGACCTTCGAAGCAGAGGGTATCTGATTCATCTCATAGAGCGCTATCCGGAGGCCGACGGTGTGATACTCGGATGCACCGAGATTCCTCTCGCAATAAAGAAAGGAGATGTGCACATGGCGGTCCTGGACAGCGCGGAGATACATTTGAGGGCAATGCTTCGGGCCGCATCGAAAGAATAGTCCCTGCATGCCGAACCACAGATATGACCAGAATACCTTTATATAGAGGTAAAATGGGAGCGCAGTGATGCCATGGAATATGACTCGGTGATAATCGGCGCAGGCCCGGCAGGGCTTTCCGCTGGCATATACGCCGCCAGAGCTGGTTTAAAGACAATAGTGATAGATGGCAAGACCGCCGGCGGCCTTGTGGGTGAGTCGCCGGCTATTGAGAATTATCCCGGATTTCCCAACATAGACGGCATGAAGCTTGCGGAGAAGTTCAAGAATCACGCACTCCAGTATGTGGAGATAAAGGAGATTGAACCGGTGCTCGATATAAAGGAGAATGGCGGGAAATTTGAAGTAAAAACAGAGAGAGAAGAGTTCTCTGCCAAGACTGTGATACTTGCCACCGGAAGCGAGCACAGGCACCTGAACATACCCGGGGAAGAGCAGTTCTCCGGCAGAGGCGTATCCTATTGTTCCACCTGTGACGGCTTCTTCTTCAAGGGAAAGAAGGTGCTCGTTGTTGGAGGCGGGAACACGGCTGTCGGAGATGCGATATATCTGAAAGGCATCGGCTGTGATGTCACCCTTGTCCATAGAAGAGACTCGCTCCGTGCGGAAAAGGCGCTCCAAGAAAAAATGTTTTCCATGGATATACCAGTGCTTTGGGATTCGGAGCTTAAAGAGATATACGGGGAAGGGAAGGTGAAAGGAGCAAAGGTGCTTAACAAAAATAGCGGAGAGATATCCGATGTTGAGGCTCAGGCGGTCTTTGTCTCCATAGGCGAAGACCCGAACAATCAGATTGCGAAGATGCTCGGAGTGAAGCTGGCAGAGGACGGTTATGTGCTGGTCGACAGATTCATGAGAACGAATGTTAAGGGAGTCTATGCCGCCGGAGACCTGATAGGGGGGGTAAAGCAGATAGTTACAGCGGCAGCGGAAGGAGCAACGGCGGCCCTCTCGGCATACGAGGATATGAACAACCCTTACTGGAAGAAAGATGAAAAAAGCGTAGAAGGATTTGAAATATAGGTGATAAAATGCAGCAACTGATAGATGAGGAATCGAGGAAGGAACTGAAAAAGAAGTTCGAGAAAGAGATGAAGAGAGCGGTGGAACTGCTGGTATTCGTGGACCCGAATGACGAGGAACACAGAGATTTCTCGGATTTCTCCGTGCAGATATCTAAAGAGCTCTCCGAGATTGACAGCAGAATAAAGGTGCGGGTTTATGAAAAGGGCACTCCGGAGTGTGAAAAATACCGTGTATCGCGGTTTCCTGCGGTTCTCATAGACCCTGATTCCGGATATAAGATAAGATATACCGGAGCTCCGGCAGGCCAGGAAGGATGGGGTTTCGTCGAGACGATAACGCTGGTATCCAGGGATGAAAGCATGCTTCTTCCGATAAATGCTGAAAAGCTGAAGGATCTTAAGAAAGAGACACTGATACAGGTATATGTCACGCCCCCATGCCCGTACTGTCCCATGGCCGTGATACTGGCAAACAAAGTTGCGATAGCGGCAAAAGGTGTTGTGGAATCCGAATGTGTGGAAGCAATGGAGAATCCGGATTTGGCAGATTTATACAGCGTTTCTGCGGTGCCGCAGCAGGTGATTAACAACGGGGCTTCCGTGAGTGTCGGCGTCCAGCCCGAGGACAAGTTCATAGATGATATTCTGAAGGCATGAGAATGCCGGAACCCGATGAAGAGCTGAAGAAGGCCGTCATGGATGCCCTCAAAAAGGTGATAGACCCCGAGACCTTCATAGATGTGGTTACCATGAACCTCATCGTTGACCTGAAAGCAAAGGACGGGTATGTGGAAGCGGTATTCAGGCCGAGCACCCCGACATGCCCCCTAGGTGTTCAGCTCGCATACAGCATCAAGAAGGCCATTGAAAGGGTTGAAGGTGTGAAAAAGGTGCACCTTACGGTTGTGGATTTCATCATGGCCAAAGAGCTGAATGAGATGCTGGAGGATGAATGATGGGAGTCGGGGACGAGATTCTCAAGTGCATAGAAAAAAGGAAAAAAATTCTCGAAGTCGGGTGCGGAAACGGTGATTTCTCAAGATTTCTGTCGCTCCACGGAATGGATGTCACGGGTCTGGATCCCAATGCGAAAGAAATCGGTGAACACCATTACAGGATAATCCGGGGATATGCCGAGGACCTGCCGTTCGAAGACATGGTATTCGAGGCGGTCGTATCTGTCAGGAGCCTCCATCACATGGATGCACGAAAAGCTATAGCGGAGGCTTACCGGGTTCTCAAGGTACCGAGAACCATTTGTATAGTTGACTGGAAGAAAGGAGCAAACACCGGCATCCTCGAGAAATATCTGTCACCCCGAGAAGTCAAAGAGATGCTTCAGAGCGCGGGTTTCAGAAATATCGGTTTCATGCCATGTCCGGAAGAGGACATGTTCATGGTGTGGGGATATAAATAAACAATATATAAAAAACTATTGCGGGAAACAGTACCATCGTAAAGTCGTCATTCAGATAGATGAACCTTTTCAATTTTCCAAGCATCTCGGAAAGAACGGCGGTAGCACTAACAAACACAGCTATGAAAGAGAATGACGGAGTTATGCGCATCTGAAGGACGAGAACGAAGGAGAGCATAAAGATGATGAGATAGAGCAAAAAAGATGCAAAGGGCATGTATCTCTTATTCCTGAAAAGGCCCATAAAAGGGTCCACCCACGCCCATCCGAATACTACCGGGACAACAATCTGCGGCGGAAATATCAGGAGAGATATGCTCAGAGAGACTGCACACCATCCGAAACCGGATATGCCGTTTTTCTCGTAGTGCCGGAGAATAGGCAGATCCGTGTGAGAAAATATCCTGAATATCTCCACAAGCATTATCGCAGTAAAAGTAAGCAAAAGGGCGTATTGCCGGATATCACAGGGGAACAGATAATATCCGAGTGCAATGAAGCCGAATAGGTGAAGTATCTTTCTCAACAACTCGTATTCCATCGGGACAATATTGCTCTCCTATATAAAGCCATGAGGAATTTCGCGGTAACGGACCAAAATACCCAGTCCCTCTCACTAAAAACATTATGAAGAGAGCATATCGCAAAAGAGCCATGATACATCGGCAAGTGATTCTATGTTATAATCCTAAGGGACTGAAAAGAATCTCTCATACAAATCCGTCACATAAAAATGGAAAATGAAGGGGTTTGCATTACCAGTCAACTGTCCATGTCTGTCCACTGGTGACATGTATCCAGTAGCCCTCGCCGGGGGTCATTGTGTAGTTTCCATCTAGGGTTACTATATCATTCCCATCAAAGGTTTGAATACAGTCATAGTTTATCCCGTCCATTACATCGCTGAGAGCTCTCTCTGTTCCGCTTGCATATCCGACAAGATTCCATCCCTTATGTAGGGTTATGGTTGTGCTTCCTATGTCATCTCCCGGGCCTGTCAATGTGGAATCCGATGTCGAGTGTACCCAGATACCCATGGTGTTATCCACATCCGGGAATCCGAGATTGAACTTGGGATCCCTGTGTTCGTTGTATGTGTACCACTGTCCGTTAATATAGACCATCGCCCGGTCCCATGAGACTCCGTTTAGTGCATCGTCTATGTTCATCGAGTTGTTTAGCCATGGAAGCGATATAAGGTTCCATCCGGACTGGAAGTTCACATTTATCACTCTGCTCATACTCGGTTCAACCGATGAGTCAGCACTTGTAGAATCGTACTGCATAACGAAGTTCGCAGGAGGCTTGTCAAGGTTAAGCTCCACATTGTCGAAGTATATTGTTGTGGTCCCGCCTGACGCCGCACTCATATCTATATATATCTTTAGCGTATATGTTCCGCTCTCGGAGAAGTAGGAGGTGTCCACGGACTTGGAATCGCTGACCCATGAAGAATCAGTACCGGAATATGATGTGGTTGGATATATCGTATATTCACTGCCTGACGGGGTATCCAGGTATATCGTGTACTCGTTACTGGCATCCGAAGAGAACTCTTTGACATACCTGTCAAAGGAAAGCGTCGCCGTTGCAGGCTCGCCGTCATTGTATGTGAAGTCAGTCTGCCATGTTACCGTACCTTCTGAGGCTGATCCGAACAAGCCTCCTGAGCCTGATATGCTGGCATCTATGGAGCCTGCCGGGTTGCCTTCGCTGCTGGAATAATCTGCAGTTGGAGAATTTCCTGAGGAACTTGTGGTCGAGTTTGACCATCCGGATGCATCCGATGCGAAGTCGGGGTTGCTTATGGCCTGTACGCTCGTCCCCCCTTCTGCCGAAGAAACATTAGCATATACCTGTACAAATACTCTGTCACCCGCAGGTATCAATGCTGAGTCCGCAGTGTATGTCCACTGGAATGCATGGCTGTCCTGATATGAGCCGAAGTCCTCATCATCTGATGCATTGAAAAGCAGAACCGGATTTCCGGAGTTGTACCGATATACCTCTGCGTATAGGCTGCCGTTCGCATATGGGGTTGTCAGATAGCCATATATGGTGAATGTCCAGTTTCCTTTTATGTCATAATCATAATCCATCGGAGCGCTCAACCATCCGTTTCCTATGGCATAAGCTCCCGTGGATGTGATATTTCCAGTGCTGGCAGTACTGTCATTGTCGAGAGGCTCCATGCTGAGGTTCTTATATCCTGAAATCCCTGAAACCTCGGCCTCGAAGTACCATCCGTCGTTCTCAACCTTGTCTATTGAAAAGATGCCTGTATATGCGGATGTCGTCTGAGGCGCTTCATCGGTCGCATTAACACACACTATATAGCTAGCACCATCTGGAAGTGAGCTTATGTCCCAGTTATAGCTTCCGGAATTGCTTATGTTCTGCACTATTGCGCTCCAGCTGTTTCCGCCGTCAGCGCTGTAATACAGGCTTATGCTGATGCTCTCGTTGTCCGGGTCCGTGGCATTCCACTTTATGTTTATACTGTTTCCGTTGTATATCCTACCACCTTCGGGGTTCAAAACACTTACTTGGGCAGGGGGGTTGTCTATTATATCCACATCTATGCCGGGCCATATATTGGAGAAATCGGTACCGTCATAGGAGCGGGCCATTATGTGATGCCATCCGAAGGGCACATCAGTTATGTTCCATACATATGACCAAGAATCAGTACCACTAGCATTCTGCCAGTAGCCGCGGTCGATTTTCACCTGCACCAACTGGACCGTCCCATCCGAATCCGCCGCGGTCCCATTTATAGTGACACTCCCGTCGGCCCTAGGAATCTTATCTCCGTCGTGGGGGTTGTCGAGTGTTACGGTGGGAACTGCGTTGGTCACATCTGCGTTAGCATCAACCTGGTTTATCATTTCGTCCCACTCGTTCTCATGGAATATCCATGCCTGTGCTTTGTAGTTATTGACTTCATCTTTGTCGGTGGTATCCGCCATCATGAGCTTCTTTCCGCTTGTATCCGTATCTTGAGAATAGGGTATGAGTTTCCCAGGAGAATATGAACCGTTATTTCTGGTCATATTCTCAACGCACCTGTTTGCCCAGTATAGTATGTCCGAATCGCTTATCTCTCCGTCTCCGATTATGTGATTGTTTATCAGGTCCCAATAATCGTGGGCGGTCTTCCAGTCGGAACTGTCTGCAGTTTCAGAGTTGCTGAATGCGTCAGTAATCCCTTTGTTCTCCGTACCTGCTTTGTGCTTCATGGCCTGTGCCAGTGCATTATATGCAGGCATCCACTTGTAATCCCACAGTGTTGTGTTGACCACGGCATAGGTGACTATTCCGCCATCGGCATTCACCTCATGTGCGAGGTTATATGCCTGCTTCTCCGCAGTTATGTTCCCTTGTGTACTTACCATCTCGTCCAGTACAGTATCGTATGACCATCCGTATCCTCCTTCGGTGTGCTCCGAAGCACCAACGAAGTCGAACATTATCTTGTTGTGGTACTGAATTCCACCATGATTTGTAAGGCAGGTATCATAGCCGATTATGTCCAGAGTTCTTCCCAGCGTGAAATAGAGTCTATTGTATAGATCAAGTGTGGCGTTGTGCATATCCTCTATCGTTATATGGTTGCGAGGCCAATTATCATTGCCTGCAGTATCGTCCCAGATAACACCCTGATAGGCACCGCCGTGGTCCCACATGTCCACGAAATAGTGCTCCGCGGGGAAGTTGTTCACAGCCCACTCCGTAAAGTTGACGAAGACAGTGTAGTTGCTCATATAAAGCTCGTTGGTATCTGCAAGCAGAGGAAAATGCGAATCTATTTTCGGGGATTTCACAGTATCGGTGCTGTCTGTCGTCTCCTTTCCATGGCCATCGTGCCTTATCCAGACAACATGGGTATTCGGGTCATCGCTTCCTTTATGGTCCCACAGAACTACGATATCAAATTTGCCAAGGCTGGAATTGTCATAGGCGCTCTCCATCTCATTCAAATCCCCGACATCATACTCTCCCCCACCAAGTCCACCGTTATCTCCAAGATTGTTGTCTCCATTGAGATAAACAATCATAACCCATTTTCCTGTCTCGTTCTGTCTCTGGTAGAACTCATCATCTATTGTCTTTGTTTCATCTGCGGAACCTGCGCTCCTTGTAGCAGAAGATGTTGTGCTTCTGCTCTCCACCTGCCAGCCATCGTTCGACCTTGAAAGCACCGTGTTTATCGTCGTTCCTCTGTCCCTTTCTATGATGTTAAGGCCATTGTCGTATGAGAGTTTGTATATCGAATGGTCTGTGTGATATATCTCGGTTGGATTTGAGAACCCGCCGCTCTCGCTGACCGAGAATACATTTCCGTGTATGTCTGCCCAAAATGGTGTAACATATCCATCCAAAATGCCTATGCTTGTGGCAACTATCCTTCCGTCCGCAAGGTGCAGTGTCTGCATATCCGTTCCGTCGGCTATGGTGAGAAATACCTTTTCAAGGTCGGAGGATACTATGTACGACCTTCCATTGCACCTCACCATATCTCCGTAATCTCGTCCGACCGTCAAAGGTTCTGACCATGTCCCGTCCTTGTACTCCATATATCTCAGATTTCCCCATCTCGTGCTGTAATCCTGGTAAATCAGATATAGGTCACCTCCATCTTGGATGTACTTGACTCCGGAAACAAGGTCTCCAGATGTTCCAGGTACGACTCCTGTCTTTCCCTCTATGTTATACTGTAAGGAGTCCCCAGAAACGAACACATGTTCAGCTTCAGAGCTCGTACTTGTCCCGACATTTCCTGCCATCCCGATGGAAAAAGCGGAGAGGGCAGAAGCAATCATCAAGACCACCAGTACCAAACTGACAATCCTTCCTTCTCTTCTCTTCATTACATCACCTAAGCGAACATCGTTCGCATAGGGCGCTTTATTCCTTATCCGTATTTAATCTTACCGATTTCTTCGGTCTCGAATCACCATTTCGCACGAAAATTTATCAGCTTGCACTGCTATCCCCGCTTATGAGTCGGATAGACTTCCTTGATATGAGAGAATACGACAGAAATGCGGTGTGGCTGGGCATTCCCGATGATGAACTGATGGAAAACGCCGGCAGAGGCAGTGCAAAGATAATATCATCGGAATATAATGTTAAAGGAAAGAAGATTCTTGTGGTCTGCGGTACCGGAAACAATGCGGGCGACGGAACCGTATGCGCGAGATATTTGAAGTCCTTAGGTGCGAAACCTGAGATATTTCTGCTTAAGGGGCATGTCAGAAGTGAATTGTCCAATCTCAACCTCAGAAGAGCGAAAGAAGCGGGCATAACCGTTCATGAGAAAGTCGGACTGGAAGACCATATAAAAAAGGCAGACATGATAATTGACGCACTTCTGGGTATCGGGGTCAAGGGAAACCCGAAAGAGCCGTATAAGAGCGCCATAGAACTCATAAATTCATCGGGAAAGCCGGTAATCTCCATAGATGTTCCCAGCGGAATCGGTTACACACCTCATGTAAAACCAGAGATATCCGTTACCTTCGACTCCGTGAAAAAGGGAATGGAAGGCGATGTGCGGGTGGTTAACATAGGAATTCCCGAAGATGCCAAAAGATATGTTGGCCCCGGTGCTTTCGTGAGATATCCCATACCTGAAAAAGATGCGCACAAAGGCGATTCCGGAAGGGTTCTGGTAATAGGCGGGGGCCCATACCACGGAGCACCGATAATGGCCGGAAAAGCGGCATACAGGGCGGGTTCGGACCTTGTTTATCTCATGGTTCCCGAAAGGATTTATAATACCGCTGCGGCCTCGTGCGAGAACTTCATAGTCCTTTCCGAAGGAGAAGATGTCATAGATGATGCGGCTGCGGATCGGTTTATAGAGATTCAGAAAAAGATGCATGCGGCCCTGATAGGTCCGGGGATAGGAAGAGACGAGAGGACTGGCACGGCACTGAGCTATATCGTCGGAAGTTCAAAGATTCCCCTTGTTCTGGATGCCGATGCCCTGCATTTGGTAAAACCGGATACCTTACCGGAGAACACCGTTGTCACCCCTCATGCCGGTGAGTTCCATGCTCTTTTTGGTACGGATGTTCCCGATGATTTTGATGAAAGGAAGGCGCTTGTTTCCGAGACTGCCGAAAAATACGGAATAGTCATAGTTCTGAAAGGGCCGACTGACATAATATCCGACGGAAAAAGGACCGCTCTGAACCGCTCAGGTGTCCCGAGGATGGCTGTGGGCGGGACGGGAGATGTGCTTTCCGGCATAATAACCTCTCTTATAGGAAGAGGAATGGAGCCTTACGATGCGGCGAGACTCGGGACATTTATGAACGGATATGCCGGAGAACTCGCATTCAGGGAAAAAAGCCACGGGATGATTGCCGTCGATGTCATAGAGAAGATTCCCGATGTTCTGAGAGAATTCCTGTAATGAGACCCCTCCATGGAAGCCAAGAATATCGACCGTGAGTATGATACTGTGCATGAATGATAGTCAAACAAGCCGAACAGATATAAGATGATAGAAATCGTATGACTGTGCGTAGGTGAGGTCGTAGAAGCAAATCGGAAAACAGACCTCCGTCAGCAGGCGGAGACGAGGAGTTCTAAACCCTTTTTAGCTGGCAATAACATGGAAAGGGGGGCATAACAGAGGTATTACCGGTTTGCCCCCTTTCGAAATACCCAAGGCATCCGTGAAAAGAGCAGCGGATAATATAGTCGGAGACATAACCTTCTAAACTAATGATGTCTCCGACTAGCAGTCGCCGACCCAAAGAAGGCCGTCTCTCAAAGATATAAGTTAACAAAGTTAGGTCGGCGACTATAAAAGCCTCGAAACGATATTTGAAGGAACGGTCTACGGATTATTCACATATCTTTTCGTTACATAAGGAGAAGCCATAACTGAAAGTAACGCCCCGTAATTGAGGTTGAACACCACTTCGTCTCCTACTTTTAAGTCTATCTGCTTTGCATCCAGTATGATATGGTCACTGCTCGCACCAAGGATGTCAACATCCGATCTGGGAGTCA
>CAZQEG010000002.1:0-25812 GCA_964591575.1 uncultured Thermoplasmata archaeon | reverse complement strand
AATACCGCTCCATGAAACCCTGCAAATGGTACTGCTGCTGTCCGATACGGAGATTCACCGAGGAAGGGAAACTGGAGAAATACTGGGTGGAGCACTACTGCCTCGGAGGGCACTGGCAGGAATGTGTCAGATATCGAATGGAAGAGCGCGGAGAGTATCACCCCGACAACATGCTTCCGGACGGCACCATAAGAGATGACCTCTGATCATTTCAGGAAGACATGCCCGAAATTCGGCACATAGAACCAATCGTCATCGGTGTTAGCCTCGTGCTTGAGCTTCAGATACTGAAACACCTGAGAATCCGTATGGTCCGCAAGGAAAACCGCCTCCGCTTCGGGGAGCGCAGGGTCCTTCGAAGAGCCCCATCCGTTTGCGACCGGCCCGTGATGCGTGAGTATTATGTGCACCACTTTCTTTCTCAGGAGTTCCGGGAACCCGCTTATCTCCCTGCATCTGTTATCCACCATCTCCGCGCCCATGAAGACATGCCCCAGAAGTTCTCCGTCCACCGTCATATCTATGTTCGTTCCCATCTTGAACTCCTTCATCTTGCCTATGTCGTGCAGGAGGGCTCCGGTTATCATGAGGTCCCTGTCCAGAGCGGGGTAGGATGATGCCACGGTATCACATATCTTCGATACGTTGAGGGTGTGGTGCATAAGTCCGTGGACGAAAGCGGAGTGCCTTTTCATCGATGCTGGTGCATCTGCAAACTCCTTCATAAACCCCTCATCCCCGAAGAACGAATCCAGAAGACGCTTCAGATTCGGCTCATTGACGCTTTTTACCATGCGCTCGAACTCTTTTCTCATCTTTTCCTCGTCTTCCCCCAGCCATTCCACATCTCCGGCAGATGCTATAAAGTCCCGTATGTCGTAGATGTTCTCCTTCTTTATGCTGCCTCCGCTCCTCGTATCGACATTTATGGAAAGAGCCCCGCGGTAGCTCGTTACATTCCCGACCACACGGACTATGTCCCCTTTGTCGAAGGAGCCGTATATCCTGTCAACATCATCGCTCTCCGTACCCCAGAACTTGACGCCTATCTCTCCGGTTGAATCCGCAACTCTGACCTCGAACCATTTTCCGGCCTTGCTCTTGTAGGTCTGCGGCGGCTTTTTCAGCTTAACGGAGTACTGCTCGTCCACGAAATCCCCTTCTCTCAGGTCCTTTATGTTCTTCCTTGTCATGCTATCGGAAAAAGAATGAAGGAGAGCTTAAAAACTTAACTCAAAAAAGAAAAGATTAGAGGGTTTCCTGCTTTTTGCGGAAGCTTTTCGGTTTCAGATAGAGCAGAGCATACCCGAGGGCTGCCATCGCCATAGCTATGGACGCTATCATGGCACCGTATGCCATCGTGGGAGAGATGGCCGTTCCGCTGCTTTCTTCTGTTGTTGTCGGATACTCTGGCGGGGGATTCTGAGATTCCACGGGCAGAGGCATTGAGACAAGATGCATATCCATGGATGTGTTGGTCTCTCCGTCGCTTGCTATTATCGTTATCTTCTCGTCCCCGTTTGCGCTCTTCAGCACCGTTACCGTGGCTTCACTGCCGTTCACAGATACGCGAACACCGCTGTCCGCTATCACCGTGTATGTCAGACTATCGCCGTCGGGGTCCAAGAAATATTTTGCAAGGTCGATGGTGTAGGACTTCCCCCTATGCATATCGAGCACCGCTGAGCTGTTGTCCGCCTCCGGTGCGTGATTGACCGCCGATATGAACAGAGTCACGGGAATCCGCGCTGTATATGTTCCGTCGCTGGCTGTGAAATTCAGATGCGTGCTTCCGCTCCAGTTGTCTGCAGGCTCTATCGTGGCATATCCGCTAGAATCTATGCTCACAACCAGATGTGCACCACCAGTATAGGAATAGGAAAGTTCCGAATCCACATCGGAGAAGTAGTCTGCGAGGTTCACGGACAGAACTCTGCCTTCAGTGCCTTTGAGTGACATGTCGGTCACCGCTGCCGTAGGTGCGTCATCCACCGGTAGAACATGTATGGGAACCTCTGCGGATACATTGTACTCTCCGTCAGTGGCTGTTATGTTCAGCACGGCATCCCCGTTCCAGTTGTCTGCCGGCCTTATTACAAGTTTTCCGTCCGTTACGGTGCAGTTGAGGTACTGTGGAGCGCTGAATTCATACTGAAGAGTCGAATCCACATCGTAGAACATCGAGCCGAGTGCGATTGAATAGGAGCTGTCCTCGTTCATATAGACACCGGTAGATTTGGTTGCCAGAAGTACAGGTGGATCGTCCACGGGGATTATGTTCACGGGAATGCTGAGGCTCACACTGTATTCTCCATCGGTGGCTGTTACTTTCACCGTGTCATTCCCATTCCAGTTGGCTGCCGGATGCATGATAAGCTCGCTGCCTTTTACCTGTGCGCTCAGATTCCCGTCAGAAGATGCCGTATATGCCAGATTCGAATCCACATCGCTGAAATAATCCGAAAGATCAAGCGTGCTGTTCGTGTCTTCCGCTGCGGTTATCTCCGGATTCCCGGTTATTACAGGCGGGTCATTCACAGGAAGCACATTTATCTCCGCAATCTCCGTCACTGGGTGCAGGTATCTTATATATGAAGGAGCAACCGATGGATTTCCCGAAAATGCCACGGGGCCCGACCAGTAATATGCGGTTATCTCGACCTTAGAATATCCGTTCCAGTTTGAGAACGGGTCTATGAACAGGGTGTCATTAGCAATGTCCGGAATCACACTTATTTCTCCGTCAATCACCTTCGTATCCATTCCTATCATGCCAGTATGCAGATATGAGCTCAAGTCGAATGTCATTGGTGTATCTTCATACATCGCTATGTCCGGTGCATTGAGCACATGGATATGAATGACCAGTGGTACCGAATAAACCCCGTCGAATGCAAGCACTGTTATGTTTGCGGTTCCATACCAGTTGTGCGCGGGTATCAGCATCAGAGTGCCGTTTGAATCCACGACCGCTTTCATGCTCTGATTGTCCGATGAGACCGTATATGTTAGCACAGGAGTATCCGGGTCGGCAAATACGGAATTCAGATCTATTGATTTCTGGCTGTCCTCGCTCATCCATATATCATTCATGCTGGTGAGCGCTATATACGGTGGGTCGTCCACTGCCTTCACATCGATTGAAATCCCGAAATCTATGTCTTTCACAGCCTCTATCGAAGGCGGTTGCGGGTCCCCAATGGAATAATATTCGACACTCACATTCATATCATACATACCGTTCCAGTTATGTGCCGGTGTTATGCGGAGAATGCTTCCGTCAAGCGTCCATGATATCTCGGGAGTCGATGATTCTATGGATATGCTTGCCCATCCGGGAGATATGTAGTCCGTGAGGTCGATATCGACAGTGTGGTCCTCAAGCATAGGAACGATTATGTCGTTGCCTTCGACTGCAAAATCAGGTACTGCGTCGACCGTGCAGGCGAGCGTTGCCTGAACCGTGTATTCTCCGTCGGTCGCGAACACCATCATGCTCTCCTTTCCGTGCCAGTTAGGCGCCGGAATCAGTGTAAGGGTGCTGCCAATCACGGATGCGGTTATATTCCCCGACGACTGTGCACCGAAGCTAAGCACACTGTCCACATCGCTGAAATAATTCTGCAGGTCGATGCTCTCGTTCGTGTCCTCATCGAATTCCGTATTTATCACCGGAGTGTTCACAGTTGGTGGGTCATTGACAGCATCCACGACGAAATCGACATAGACACTCTTTTCTTCTTCACCCCCTATGTAGAACGGTATTATGATACCATGTGTGATGTTGTAAATCACATCTCCCATCTCCATACCGTTCCAGTTTTCCGGAGCCGAAAGCCTGATTATGCTTCCGTTCAGAGTATAAGTTATGTTCTCAAGCCCTACTATCCTGAAATCGTGCCATCCATTCGGAAGTGCGCTGTTAAGATCTATCGTGTAGTTCCCATCCTCTTTCCACTCTACAACAGGAATGCTCCCCGAACTCCCACTCGCAGGCACCGCGGCGTACATGACGCCCACTAAAATCAGCATGGCGGTTATTGCCGCACATACCATCTTCGAATCATGTGTTTTTTGGTTCATGCTATCTACTTGAAGATTATCAGTATTTAATCTATCTAGCAGAATTTTGATTTTAATTATTGATACTGATAACTCCAGAGAGGTGCAGCGAGAAATCCGGAACTGCGATAGGCTTAATAAGGCATGGAAGATGCAGGGGCGGTGATCCGTTGAAGGAGATTGCTAAAGGTAAAGCGAAGACTGTGTATGAATATGACGGCGAGCACTATCTCATCGAGTTCAGGGATGACATCACGGCCTTTGACTCCGTGAAGCACGATGTGGTCGTAGGAAAGGGGTACTACAACTGCCAGATATCCGCCAAACTCTTCGAACTTCTGGAAAAGAACGGGATAAAAACGCATTTCACAGGTCTTCTTAGACCGAATAGGATGCTTGTGAAAAAGGTGAATATAGTGCCTCTGGAGGTGATAGTGAGGAACATCGCTGCCGGCTCGATAACCAGAAATTATCCCATAAAAGAGGGAACAGTGTTCGAAAGGCCGATAGTTATGCTGGATTACAAGGACGATTCGTACCATGACCCGCTTCTTAACGATGACATAGCTCTTGCGATGGGCATAGCCACCACAGACGAGCTCAGCGAGATAAGGAGAACAGCACGCCGGGTGAACGATGTCCTCAAGGGATATTTCGAATCCATAGGCATACTTCTTCCGGATTTCAAGATAGAACTAGGAAAGGACCGCGAAGGAACGCTGCTTGTGGCGGATGAGATATCCCCGGACTCATGCAGGCTGTGGGACGCTGAGACGAAAAAATCTCTGGACAAAGACAACTACCGCTTTGACAAAGGGGATGTTCTTGCAGGATATAAAGAGGTGTACCGCAGGATGTTCGGCGAAGTTCCGGAAACGAAGGCGAAGACTTAAAATAGATTGACAGAAAGGGAATAACATGTGGCCGCAGTACGGATACTACCCGGAACGGCAAAGAGGGCTGTTCTCATTCGGGCAGCAGGAGAAAAGAGACATAAGCATCTCTGTGATTGTCCTGACGATATCTTTCGCTTTCGCATTTTCCAATGGAATATACGGACTGAGAGACACGCGTTCTTTCCTTGTTTACACGCTTCCAGTGGCATTTCTTGCGGTCATAACCGGTTTCTTTCTCCATGAAATGGGGCATAGGATGCTTGCGAGGCACTACGGATGCTGGGCTGAGTTCCGAATGTGGACAGCAGGTCTGCTCCTTGCTCTTTTCACCTCATTTGCGGGCGTGGTTTTCGCAGCCCCGGGTGCAGTTTACATATCAGGAATGATAAGCAAAGAGCAGAACGGAAAGATAAGCGCAGCAGGCCCTATGATGAATATAGCGGTAGCGCTCTTCATGTTCCCTATAATAGCCCTCGCATCTCCTTTCATCGGCGGGATGGCATACTTCATAGCATTGATAAACATCTTCCTCGCAGGTTTCAACATGATTCCTTTTCCGCCTCTCGACGGATACAAGGTATTCAAATGGGGAATTCTCCAGTATATCGGTGCGATTGCCATTGTCGGTGCGGCATATGTTGCTCTGAGATATCTTGCTATAAGTTTTCTATTCTGAAAGATCCGTCCCTGCCCGCGGTAAGGAGGCTGCCGTCCTCGAGAGGCACCCAATCATCCTCGGATGTTCGTTCCGATGCAATGGCAAGTATTCCTTTCCTTTTCAGATACTGCATCTGATAATAAGGCCTGTCCTTGTAACAGAGGCTGTCCTTTCCTTTTCCATCGTATTTGCAGAAGGCATATATCCGCACCCCGTCGGAAAGGACCATGTTCAGAGCGCTGTAAGGTGCTCCGGCCCTCTCATTTTCAGGAATTTTGTTCCATACATCGTATAAGTGCTCTATAACAGCTTTTATTGCCTCTTTCACATCGCGTTTTTCCTCGATATACTTCATAAGAAGCCAGAAATATACCTCGCTGTCGTTGATTCCTCGGACCTTCTCCCCCCATATGCCCATTGACTCTCTCACTCTGTCCGGATGATTTATCTGGCCGTTATGGGCGAAGGACCAGTTCTCAAAGACGAACGGCTGGGTGTTCTCGTAGGACCTCAACTTCTCCTGCGGGAGCCCCATGGGATTGCTCGCTTTTCTTATGTGCGCTATTGTTATCGGGTGCTGGCGGGTGCTTTTCGAGATGAAGGCATCCTTCTCTTCAAACACGGGATTCGGGCTCTTGAATATTTCGAGTTGCGGACCGTACCATACTATTCCCCAGCCGTCTTTCTGAAGCTTATCGGGACGTGCCGTGCTCTGATTAAGAAGGGAACACCTGTCGGAGACCAGAAAGGAGCGCGGAGAGCAGTTCTCCTCTGAGATGCAAGCGAATATTCTGCACATACGCATGAGAGGGGGGATGCGGATAAAAATCTTGCTACTGGCAAATTGAGCGAGAGAAAACGTATATAGGAAAAAAACGTTAAACACATACCCATGCCAAGAGAGAAGAGAGCCGCCGCACAGATAATGACAGTATTCATTATCATGCTTCTGTTGCCATTATCCCCGGCAAGAGCGGATACGCAGGAATGGTCCATGTCCAGGGACCTCTCTGATAGCTGTGCGTCCTTTTCGATACCGCAGATAGTTTCATTTTCCGGCAGCCTCTATGCTTTCTGGGATGATGAAAACGGGATTCCGCAAATCAGCGTCAGCAGTGACGGCGGGATCTCGTGGTCCGCTCCCACTGCGTTTCTCGATTACAGGGACAAAGCCTATTCGCCGGCGGTCATTTCCACAGGCGATCAAATGCTTTTTTTCTGGGTGAATCGGGGCATTGGTTTTGCTGTAGCATACTCCGCACGGACCTCAGACGGAAAGAGCTGGAACAGCATGCAGATTGGCACAGGGGATGCGGAATATTCCCTTCCGGTTGCGTTGAACGGCACGGATATCGTTCTTCTCGGTGCCAGATATACATTCACATCCTACCTGTATTCGAGCGATGACGGAGGGAGGGACTGGAACTATCTCCGCCCGATAACAAACATACCCGCCAAGAACAGCGCTCTTCTGTTCACAGGAAATGCGATGCACATAATCTCTTCCTATGACGGTGTTGTCAGAGATTACAGGAGCACCGATATGGGAAAGAGCTGGAACTATTCGGAGATATACAACGGAAGTAGCGAAGGCAGGGTGTGGGCCGGTGTGCACGGCGGACGCATGTATGTCATGTGGAGTGCTCTTATGGGCTCGAACTATCAGCTTATGCTCGCATACAGCGACAACAACGGCCTCAACTGGACCAACGGAACGGAAATAACATACACCTCGGGAAATGCACTTGACCCTGACGGCGCATTTGACGGGAATGGGAATTTACATGTTGTCTGGGAGGATAACAGAAAAGGGAGTCCCGATATATTCTATATGGAAATGGATCCTAACGGCCATCGCATAGTCGGAGATACATGGATAACGGAGAGAGACACCAACCTTATGCCGGAGATATGCTTTTTCAACGGCTCTCTGGGAATAGTATGGAATAGAAAGAATGATTTCGGAACGCGGACCTATTTTTCAAGGTATCCGGACCTGAGACCGGAGATTGACAATGTGACCATAAAGGATACTGGGCTGTATTCAAACATCAGGATATCTGCGGACATACAGGATGATGACAGCATTTCAATCGTCGCATTCAATTACACGGATGTGAACGGTTTGAAGGGGGAAGAGCTGATGTCTCCGACTGGAAACCAGAGCGAGGCTGGATTTCAGTATTCCGGAGAGCTTCCTGCACAGGAGAAGGAAGGAAACGTGAGCATTACCGTGTGGGCTCAGGACTCAAAAGGCAATCGGGGATATTCAAAGACATATTCCATTCGAGTGGGCGATACGGAAGCTCCGAAGATATCCGTGCCCTTCCCTGCATTTCGAGGAGAACGGCTCAAGCCCGTGAATATATATGCGGAGGTTAGCGACGAGCATCTGTCATCCGTGAGGCTTTACTATTTCGGGGCCGGAACCGGGCTGAAATATATCCAAATGTCCCAGAAAGGAGCGAATTTTATCGGGTCGATACCACCCCAGAAAACCCCGATTACCCTTGTGTATTATATCTGGGCAAACGACACATACGGAAATCAGGCAAAAAGCAGGAATTACACGGTCAAAATCATCGACACGATACCGCCGTCCATAGAGAAAGGGCCGCCGTCCGAGATAAGGCAGGGAGAATCATTTACAATAGAGTTCAGCGAAAGCGTGGACAGCGAAAGCGTGAAAGATTCTCTGGTTGCGGTCGGCTTCACATATCATCTGAAATGGCTGAATTCTTCCACCGTTAGGATAATTCCGTCGGGAATGGAAGCAGGACACACATATACTCTAATTGTGAGTTCGGGAGTCTGTGATTCCTATGGAAATGAGATGAAAGAAACGAACAGCTACCGGATAAAGGTAAAGTCGGACAATTCCTTTTCACCCTACTATATCCTCGCTTCCTCTGCGCTCGGCGTGCTCTTACTTCTTGTTCTTCTGTATATTCTAAAAAATAAGAAAAATAAAGAAAGCCCTCTCAAGAAGAAAAGATGGCGTTAATCTCTCTCGAGGGCCATGGCCATACCCTGACCGCCGCCTATGCACAGCGTCGCAAGACCGAGGCCTGCATGTTTTTTCTTCATCTGCGATGCAAGGCTGTAGACTATTCTGGCTCCCGTGGCACCTATGGGGTGTCCTATCGATATTCCGCTTCCGTGAAGATTTGTTCTGTCCGTATCAATATTAAGTTCTCTCATGCATGCTATCGCCTGCACCGCAAACGCCTCATTCAGCTCTATGATGTCAAAGTCCTGGATCTTCATGTTCAGCTTCCTCATAAGCTTTCTGACAGCAGGAATCGGGCCGAGCCCCATATATGCGGGGTCAACGCCTCCGCTTGCATATCCTTTTATTCTCGCCAGAGGCTCTTTTCCGAGTTCTTCGGCCTTTTCCTCCGAACTCACCACCACTGCCGCTGCAGCATCATTTATACCCGAAGAATTTCCGGCTGTGACCGTTCCGTCCCTTTTGAACGCAGGTTTCAGTCGTGCCATCTTCTCCATATCGGTCTCCATCGGTCTTTCATCGGTATCGAATGCGAACGGCTCCTGCTTTCTTCGAGGCACCATGACAGGCACAATCTCATCTTTGAATGCCCCGTTTTTTATGGCCTCCATTGCCCTTTTGTGGCTTAAAACACCCAACTCATCCTGTTCTTCTCTCGTTATTCCGTATTTCTCGGCTATGTTCTCCGCCGTCATTCCCATGTGATAGCCGTTGAATATCTCCCAGAGCCCGTCATGCACCATCGCATCAATGAGACTTCCTTCGAACATATCCATCCGGTACCCCCATCTGGCTTTCGGAAGAAGATATGGAGCGGCGCTCATGTTCTCCATTCCTCCGGCAACCGCAATCTCAGAATCCCCCGCTTTTATGGACTGAGCCGCAAGAGCTATCGCTTTCATACCTGATGCACAGACTTTGTTCACGGTGAAGGCACCGGTCTCTTCAGGTATTCCGGCGTATATCGCCGACTGTTTTGCGGGATTCTGCCCGAGGCCCGCCTGTATCACATTTCCCATTATGACCTCGTCAAAATATACGGGCTGAAGCTCAGTGTCATAGTCATAATATCTTCTGTTGAGTTCGGTGCTGTCGTATTCGCCGAAAATGTCCGGTCTGAAAGACCTTATTTCATCCGATACCGCCGGCCTCAGTCCGGACCTCTTCACGGCTGCGTTTATGACCACTCTGCCGAGTTCAACCAGCGGAACATCTTTAAGTGAGCCTCCGAACTTTCCTACTGCGGTTCTCGCACCATCGATTATTACTGGCGTGCTCATGTCATCGACCTACTGGTGCAGAACCCGAGGCGCTATATAATCTTTACTTATTGTAGGAATCTATATCGTCAAATGTCGAAGAACAGAAAAGGTTATTTGCCACGGGGAAATAAGGTGGTGATAACATGCAAAAGGACGATGAGATAAAGGATGACATAAAAAAGCTCAGGGAAGAGGTTATTGAACTCAGGAAGGTGGTAAATCTCATTCTCGGCATAATGATGGAAGATGACGATGAAGGAGAGACGGATATCGAACAGAGAGATGACTCCATTTATAAACTATATAACTAAATATATTGTTTAATTCGTAATTAGAAAATCTTTTATAGGTTCGAAGAGTAGTGAAAGATGGGATTCACTTGAATCTGTACGGAGACCCATACAACTGGTACGGCAGCCGAAGACCGCAAAGCGTGTGGATAGCCTCTGAAATGAGGGTTCACCTTATAAAGGAGGGAATCGAAAGAGCTGGGAGCCTGAATGCGCTCGGCAGAGTGCTCGGGTACCGGTCGAGGAACCATCCGGGATGGAGCGTCCAGCAGATTCTCATCGGACGGCAGGGATTTCCCATGGAGCGCCTCGAAAAGATGTCCGATTTCGTGGGTATCTCCATGGATGAGATACTGAAATACAAGGTCTCTCCGGAATACATAACTCCCGGGAACACAAGAATAGCTCTGAAAGAGTACGGCCTCCTGTGCTATCTTCTGAGGTGACACTTACACTCACTTTCACTCCGAAAAACCCTCTTTTATGGCATTAGATGGCATTATCACGGCTTTTCGGGATTCACTTTCACTCCGCTCTTTTGATTCGCTTAATATACCACTCCCTGTTAGTTATGACCATGTACGACGAAGAGCTTGAAGACTGCTCATGGAAAGAGGTCTATCACCTTATGGGATGCCCCACCGGATACGAAGACGACGAAGAGTGAGTGCACAGGAGAGGGTTTCACCGCCCCTCTTCCATCTCCCTGTAAACCTTTTCCACCATTTCAACTACTTTTTCCCATGTATACTTCTTTTCCACGAGCTTTCTGCCGTTCCTTCCCATCTCCTTTCTCAGCTCCTCATCGCCCAGAAGCAGACTTATCTTTTTCCCGAGGTCTCCGGCATCCATACGCTTCGCCCTTATTCCCTGAACTCCATCCTCTATAACCTCGCTGACGCCCGGAATGTTCGAGACGATGACCGGAGTGGCGGTTGCCATGGCCTCCAGTGCAACTATCCCGAAGGCTTCCAGTCTGGACACGGAAGGGAGAACAAAGACATCTGCCGCCGCATAATACTCCGGCAGTCTCTCGTATGGCACCTTTCCGGCGAATATCACCCTTTTTTCGAGGCCGTCTCTCTCCACAAGCCTTTTGAGCTCCCTCTCTTTTTCCCCGGTTCCGACGATGACGTATGTAGCATTCGTATATCTCGCAGACTCTATGAGATAATCCACGCCTTTGTGGAACACAAGCCTGCCGACGTAAAGGACCATTCCTCCATCTATTCCCAGTTCCTCTCTGACCTTCCTGCCGGAAATCGAGGGATTGAACCTCTTTTCATCCACCGCATTTGGTATGATGTCCACATCCTTTCTCCATATGTCCCTCGAAGTGGAAGCATATGTCTCCGTGGTGGCTATGAGCCTGTCCGTCATCTTGAGAGTCGCCTTCCCAAGCGTTTTTCTGTAAACCCCGACAATGCGGGAACCCCCTATAACCGGTATCTCGAGATCACAGTGATATGTCATCACATGCGGAATGCCGGATCTTCTGGAGGCTTTTCCTGCATAATAGGAGGAGAGCGGCGGCGGGGAATGACTGTGTATTATATCCCCCCCTTCCTCGGATATCGCCTTTTTCATCGAAGGTGTTACGGGTGTGGAAAAGCGCACCGTCAGAGCCTTTACCCTTCTCACCGGAATACCCATGACGGTCTCCCTCTCTTTCAATCCCCCGTAGTTTGAGGTCAGCACCACCACCCTGTGCCCCCTCCGGATAAGATAGCGGGAAAGGTCGAACACGTGAGATTCCACACCTCCTATGTGCGGATGGAAATACGGTGCCACCTGGAGTATCTTCATCTATGTTCCTTCTCTCCAGTCGCTTATATACCTTTTCTGAATATCAGTCAGTCTGTCTATTTCGATGCCGAGCGCCCTGAGCTTTATCCACGCCACATTCTCATCTATCTCATAAGGTACCTGATGCACCTTTCTTTCCATATTGTCATGATTCTTGGCTATATATGCGGCAGAGAGCGCCTGAATCGCAAAGCTCATATCCATTATCTCCACGGGATGCCCCTGACCGGCAGCGAGGTTTATCAGGCGGCCTTCTCCCAGAAGATAGACCTTCTTTCCGTTTTTAAGCGTGTATTCGTCCACAAAATCCCTCACCCTGCGCTTTCCGACAGCCATATTTTCAAGGTCTTCTTTTGAAATCTCGTTATCGAAATGCCCTGAGTTTGCCAGAACGGCGCCGTCTTTTATCACTTCAAGATGCTCTTCTCTGACGATGTCCTTGCAGCCCGTTGCAGAAAGTATGAAATCGGCCTGCTTTGCGGCCTCTTTCATCGGCATCACCCGGAAGCCGTCCATTCTGGCTTCTATTGCCTTTATCGGGTCGACCTCGGTAACTATAACATCGGCACCGAGGCCTTTCGCCCTCATTGCTATTCCTCTCCCGCACCAGCCGTATCCTCCGACAACAAAGGTCTTTCCGGCTATCAGCAGATTCGTAGCCGTAAATATTCCGTCAAATGAGCTCTGGCCTGTGCCGTAACGGTTGTCAAAGAGGTGCTTCATATAAGCGTCGTTCACATCTATGACGGGAAACCTGAGCAGACCCTCAGCTTGGAGGGCTCTAAGCCTGACTATGCCTGTCGTGGTCTCTTCATTGGCACCCCATATGCCTTCGGCCAGCTCCTTTCTCTTCGTATGCAGGAGAAAAATCAGGTCCGAACCGTCGTCTATCACAATCTGCGGCCTCTGGTCCAGCACTGCATTCAAGTTCCTGTAATACTCATCGTTGTCCTCGCCTTTTCTGGCAAATGTCTCGAGACCGTATTCCTCGTTAAGAGCCGTGGCGACCGAATCATCCGTGGATAGAGGGTTGCAGGACGCCAGCCTCACCTTCGCACCCGCTTCTGCGAGCGTAAGGGCAAGTATTCCTGTTTTTGCCTCAACATGAAGGCCCATGGATATCCGGACATTTTCCAGAACTCCCTCGTCTTTCAACTGCTTTCTCACGGCTTTCATCACATCCATGTGCTCTTTCGCCCATTCCAGCCTGAGTATTCCCTTTTGAAGTGCATCCATGGTATCACTTCGGAACCTTTTCCCAGTCCTTCAGAAATCGCTCGATGCCTATGTCGGTCAGCGGATGCTTCACAAGCTTTTCCAGAACCGGAAAAGGAACGGTGGCTATGTGGGCACCCATGAGCGCAGCCTCGAGAACATGCCTCGGATGCCTTATACTGGCGACTATGACCTCTGTCTCGAAACCGTAGTTGTCTATCATATCGAGTATCTCCCCGACCACCTCCATGCCGTCATGCCCTATGTCATCAAGCCTTCCGACGAACGGGCTCACATAGTTTGCGCCGGCTTTCATGGCGAGGAGCGCCTGATTCGAGGAGAAGACGAGGGTAACATTTGTCCTTATTCCCTCGGAACTCAGGCTTTTTACGGCTTTGAGGCCTTCCACTGTCATGGGTATCTTTATCACTATGTTCTTGTGTATCTTGGCAAGCTCTCTGGCCTCCTCTATCATGCCTTCGGCATCCAAGCTTATCACTTCCGCACTTATCGGGCCGTCGACTATATCGCATATCTCTTTCACAACCTCTTTGAAGTCCCGTCCTTCTCTCGCTATGAGGCTCGGGTTCGTGGTCACTCCGTCGACTATTCCCCACGAGGCGGCCTCTCTTATCTGCTCCGTGTTCGCAGTATCAAGAAATATTTTCATTTGATTCCTCCTTATTTCCGTTTTATTACCTCTTTCGCCGCAGAAACGATGTTCTCCGGTGTCAATCCGTATCTTACCATGAGTTCGTCCCATTCTCCAGATTCTCCGAATGTGTCCGGTATTCCGACACGCCTCACAGGTACGGGATATCTCTCTGCAAGGGTCATGGCGACCGAGTTCCCAAGCCCGAATATGACGCTGTGCTCCTCTGCGGTGACAACGGCCCCCGTCTTCTTCGCCGCTTTGACCGTCAGCTCTGCATCAAGAGGCTTTATTGTGCTCATATTCACCACCATGGCATCTATCTGCTCCAGCCTCAACATCTCAGCCGCTTTGAGAGACTGTGAGACCATTATTCCGGTGCTTATGAGTGCCACATCGCTTCCATCCCTGAGAATAGTTCCCTTTCCTATTCCAAAATCCTCATCCTCCGAGCTTATCGTGGGAACATCGGAGCGACCCATCCTCATATAGAAAGGCCCGTCTGCATCGATTATCGCTCTCGTTGCCTTTGCAGCCTCCACGGCATCGGCAGGAACGACCACCCTCATGTTCGGAAGTACCTTCATCAATGCTATATCCTCGGCGGTTTGGTGCGAAGCCCCGTCACCTCCCACCGTTATCCCCGCATGCGAGGCGACTATCTTGACATTCAGCCTGGGATATGCTATGCTCTGCCTTATCTGGTCATAACATCTTCCGGTTGCGAAGACCGCAAAAGTGCTTGCGACGACTGTCTTTCCCGATGATGCCAGGCCTGATGCCACACCCATCATGTTTGCTTCCGCTATTCCGCAGTTGAAGAATCTCTCGGGAAACTCCTTCTCAAAGAAGCTGGTCTTCGTAGATGAAGACAGGTCCGCACCCAGTACCACAAGGTCCTTGTTCTCTCTTCCTATCTTCACCAGTGTATTTCCGAATGCGACCCTCTGACTTGCCATCTCCCACATCACTCATCACCCCCGAACTCCTCGATAAGCCTCTGCCGCTCCTCATCCAGCTCCTTTATTGCAATCTTGTATTCCTCGTCATTCGGCGGTTTTCCGTGAAAGTGCACGGAGCCCTCCATGAAGGACACGCCCTTTCCTTTTATCGTATGTGCTATTATCATGACAGGTCGGCCCCTAATCTCCTTTGCCCGGTTGACGGCTTCTATAATCTCATTGAAATCGTGGCCGTTTATCTCCATGACCTCCCAGCCGAATGCCTTCCATTTGTCAGCAATTGGCTCTATGGACATCACCTTTTCCGTTTCCCCGTCTATCTGAAGCTTGTTCCTGTCAAGAAATGCTATAAGGTTATCCAGTTTATAGTGGGCTGCGAACATTGCGGATTCCCAGACCTGTCCCTCTTCCACCTCGCCGTCACCCAGCATAACATAGACATTGTATGGCCTTCGGTCAAGCCTTGCCGCGAGAGCCATTCCGTTGCCGATTGAAAGACCCTGCCCCAAAGAGCCGGTCGATGCTTCGATTCCCGGCAGTTTTCTCATGTCCGGGTGACCCTGAAGACGGGAGCCTATCTTTCTCAGCGTCATAAGCTCTTCTACCGGAAAGACGCCTTTCTCAGCCAGTACCGCATAGAGAGCGGGTGCGGCATGCCCTTTGGATAGTACGAACCTGTCCCTTTCCGGCCAGTCGGGATTCATAGGGTCGTAGTTCATGAGATGAAAATAAAGGGCGACGATGATGTCCGTAGCGGATAAAGAGCCTCCCGGGTGGCCGGAACCTGCAGTATATATCTCCTCGATTATGTGCTTTCTCACCCTGTTGGACATCAGTTTCAGCTTTCCGAGGAGTTCCCTGTCGACCATACAAGCACCGTCAGTCTCTCTGGTTCTTTCCTTCAAGCTGATCGGCTTTCTGTTCTAATCTGTTCGCCTTCATCTTCAGCTTCTTTATCTCCGCCTCATGCCTCCTTATCTTCTCCTCATGCTTTGCTATCTTGGCCCGAAGTTTTGCAGCTTTTGACCTGAGCTTTGCAATATCCTGCATCCTCCTAGCGCTCTTTGCCATCATTTTAGCGTTCTTTTTTGCAGATTTAACATCGTCTGTCACGAAATCACCGCTCCCTAAATACATGATTGTCATATAAGCTTTTGTCTCCGCTCACCGAAAAATCTTTAAATACATTATGGATGTATGATTATGGATGGCGAAAACAGGGCATTTACCATCGGAGTTCTCATCTTTATCAGTGTTACTCTTCTTCTTCCCGGACAGATTCAGACGGGAAATGCGGCGGACGGTGACTACATCGGCTACACTTTCGAGAACATACACCCTTTTTCCATCAATGCAAGCGTATATCGGGGCCATCTCTATCTGGACGGGGGTCTTGAAAAGGCCGTATATCTGAAAAGCATGGGCACGGATATCCCGAACTCCATCGTGGTGTGCGATGCCGACGGTAACAATCAGATGCCGGTCTATTCCGGAAACAGACGGGTTGAAAATCCGGTATTCAACCATAACGACTCGCAGATACTCTTCAAAGCGGAAGAATATAACGGGAGCGAAGATATCGTATCGCTCAACATTCTCATAAAAAATGGGAGCGCATGGGGGCCGGATGCCGTATTCAGGCAGATATACTGGAACTACAGGAATGAAACGGACATAACCGGCTTTCGATGGACCCCTGACGGGGACATAGTGTTTTCGATGGATTTCTCGGTGAGACCTCAGTATCGCGGTATATATCTTGTGAAACCGGACGGCAGTGACCTGCGATGTATTATGCACCTCTCCAATACGGCCTATTTCCCGTACATCTCAAGCAACGGGCTTCTGACATATTACCAGCCGGATTCTGGATATGTCTATTCGTATACCGAACCATACGATAACGGCCGGATTGCGAGCATTTCCTATATCGGAAACTCGGAAGAGGTGAGCGCTCTCCCGGATGGGAAAATAGGCTTCATCTCATTCAGAAATCAATATCCTCTCCTTGCCGGCACCTCGCTGTGGATGAACGACGGAAAGAACGACACCCTGCTAATTCCCGGTACGATGTTCGGAGAGGGCGCCAGCGTGGTGAGGTATTTCTTCAGCGACGATATGAAAGAAGTGGTCTTCTTCGTCTCCGATGGTTACGGCACGCATTTCGGAGCCTATTATGCTCGGGACGAGACCGGAAAATGGAGCGATAGCGACGGAGACGGTGTCTGGGACGGAGTCGACGGTGCACCGGACGACCCGACACAGGGATATTCTAGGATACCTCTGCAGCCGGATTACCCATTATATACCAACTCATCCTTTATCTCGGGATTTGCGATATGTACCGCCGCATTCCTGATAATCGCCGCCCTCATAGTTCTGTTCTTTATCCATGTTGCTAAGACATCCGCTAAAAAAGGGGAGAAAACGATGCCTCCCCTCCCTCCCATGGAAGAAGCGAATGTATGCCCGATATGCGGCACACCTCTTGTGGAAAAGAAAGGAAGAAAATACTGCGAGAAGTGCAGGATATATTTCTAGAGAGCAAAAAGTCAATGGGCGAAGGAAGGACATGCGGAAGATAACAGTTTAAGCGAGTTTCACAGGTGGGAATCTCTCGGATATCGGGAAATTTCGGGAAGAAACTTTAATAACCGCTTTCTCTGCATGCGCATGCAAGCCGACATTGGTACGGCGGTGCTCCTCCTGAGCTTCACGATAATACTGATTTCCATAAAATTAAAGGTCAATCTCGCATTATCGATAACCCTCGGTGCTGTACTGATATATGCCGCATACGGAATTTCTCCCTCGCTTTCCATGGAGAATGCCTTTATATCCATGGGGGAGCCGGATTCCCTGAGGCTTCTCGCCCTTGTATTTCTTGTCATATTCATGAGCAGGCTCATGAAAGCGGCCGGAACGCTCGAAAAGATATCGGAATCTCTGAAAAGGGCCTTTTCCGATGCAAGGGTATCCTACGGTGCCATACCTGCCATAATAGGGCTGCTGCCGATGCCTGCCGGTGCCCTCGTGTCCGCACAGATGGTCGATAGGGTGGCGGATGAACTTGAAACGAGTGCCGAAGAGAGGACATTCACAAACTACTGGTTCCGTCATGTTTGGGAATTCTCATGGCCTTTCTATCAGGGTGTCATACTCACCGCCGTGTCACTGCGGATGAGCGCTCAGAGCATAGTCTCCATAATGTTCCCACTGACCATAATATCCATATGCGTGGGGTACTGGTACGGGATAAGACCGATAAAGATACATGAAAAGGGAAAGAAAGACCCGTCCGCAATGAGGGAATTCTTAATTGTCCTGTGGCCTGTATGGCTGGTCATCCTGATTTCCATAGGGCTCAACATCGACCTCGTATATGGGCTTGTGATAACGGATATTGCCATAATATTGTTGTACGGCATAAAGAAAAAAATGAATGCAAAAGGCTTCTTTACGGCGCTGGAGGAGTCGCTGAATGCGAATATATTCTTAATAATCCTCTCAATAATGATATTCGAGGGATGCCTCCAGTTCACGGGTGCCGTGGGAGCGCTCCCCACCTTTATGGAGGAGAGAGGGATATGGCCGGTTCTGGCTGTCATACTTCTTCCGATGATTGTTGGAATGATGTCCGGGCTTACGGTTGCCTTCGTGGGGATATCCTTCCCGATACTGCTTCCCATGCTCATGCCTGCCGGTGTCGTGGACCCAAGCATGCTCGCTCTGGCATACCTCTCCGGATTCATCGGTGTTCTATTCTCACCCATGCATCTCTGTCTTATATTCTCATCCGATTACTTCAAAGCGGACATGGGAAAGGTCTATCGAAAGCTGGCACTCCCGCTCGCAACTCTCTTTACACTCGGAGCGATTTATGCATGGTCACTCAGAATAATATGAAATGAAAGCTTTATCTGGCCGTTGTTATCCTCACATCCTTCACGACGGCATAGGGCACGAAGGTCCGGGAGGCCTCACCCCACCAATCCGCCGGAATGCTCTCCGAGCTCAGTTCTTCCACATTTCCGAGGATGTTCAGCATGTTCTCACTTATTCGGATGCCTTTCCACGCACCGGCAATCTTTCCGTCTTTTATCGCGAATATCCCATCGCGCGGAATCGTCGAGAAGTCGCCCTTCCTGCTGTCCTGAAACCTTGTGTACCATGTGTTCGCTATGTAAAGGCCGTCCTTTATATCCGCCATCATCTCCTGCATGCTTCTTTTCCCGGCCTTCACACCCATCTGCCAGTATCTGGGAAGGATGGCGCTCATCTTTCCCCTGTCCCTCGCATTTCCCGTGGTTGAGGTCTCATACTTCTTCGCTGTGGATGTGCTGTGCAGATAGCTTTTCAGAACCCCGTTCTCTATGGCTGTGGTTCTCTGTGTAGGTGCGGCTTCGTCATCAAACCCTGCGGCCCCTCCTCCGGGTAGAAGAGGATCGTCATATACTGTCAAAATCGGGGATGCCACCTCTTTTCCAAGTTTATCCCCAAAGAAACTCCTACCGGAATCTACCGAAAATGCGGAGAGATTTCTTCCGACACTGGTTACAACGGAACCGAAGCACAGCGGGTCAAAAAGGACGGTGAATCTTCCCTCTTCTCCCTCTTTGACATTTCTGTTCATGTTTGCCAGCATCCCTGCTTTATCTCCGGTGAATGCCGGACCGAACCTGTTCAGAGCCTGCATATCTCCGACATGAGTGCTTGCTTCTCCAGGACTTCCTTCATCGTTAAAGGCCCTCACGGTGCTCAGAAGGTAAGAGCGCTCCTCCTCAAGCTCGTTGTAATTCGTTGCGACGGCAACATGGTGCTTTGCCAGATATATCTCTCCGGTAACTCTTTTTGCCCCTCTGTCGAGAGCGGCGTCTATCGCCAGCTTCGCATACTCGGACAGGTCGACATCCGTGATTCCTCCCTCCGGCTTCGAGGGCGGTGAAGCTCTGTCATATAAGCCCCTGAAGTCCGGGTTTTTTGGCAGCGTTCTGGCGAACTTCACGGCCTTTTCCAGAGTGCTCTTCATCTCTTCATCTCTTTTTATCTCAACCCCTGTGGTCCTCCCGTCGACCGCAAGGAAAACGGCAAGTGACTCGGAAAGCCACCTGTTGCTTATATCGACCCTGTTGTTGGAGAACCTTATCTGTATGTCATCCTTCGTGACCTTCTTTGCGGATACCTCATCCGCCCCAAGTTCCAGTGCCGTTTTCACGGCTTTTTCCGCATACATTTTACCACCTCATGTAAACATCGCGCAGCCTCATGTGCGGGCCGCCTGTCCAGACATCGACCCCCTGCTCAGGATCGCTCTTTCCGCATGTCGCACCGACGAACTCAAGCTCTTTTCCCACCGCATCGACAGAACTCCAGAATGTCTTCGTGGTCAGCTCGATTATCGGCCTTCTTATCGGTCCCTTTACCTCGCCATTTTCAATCAGATATGCCTCTCTGCCCGTGTATTTCTGGTTGAACCTCACATCATCTATGTTCCACTCCGTAAAGGACTTCATATATATCCCGTACTTCACATCCTCGAAAAGCTCATCCTTTCCGTAATCTCCCGGCTCTACAAATGTTGTGCTCATGCGAACTATCGGCTCTCTGTCCCATCCGCTGGCCCTTGCGGCGCCATTACTGTGCGTGCCGGTAATCGCGGCGGTTTCCCGATTCTGGAGGAATTCGTTTATTATGCCTTTTTTGTAAAGATATCTTCTTCTCGCAGGCACTCCTTCGTCGTCGTATTTGTAATAACCGAAGCTGTTGGGCACAGTGGGGTCATCCACGACATTCACCACATCACTTCCTATCCTCTGCCCTATCATATCCGGTTTTATGAAGGACTCACCGGCGAGATATGCCTCTCTTCCGAGTATCCTGTCCGCCTCGCTAGGATGTCCGCAGGATTCGTGCGAAGCTATGCCAGTGACTTCTGGACCAACTATGAGGTCCATCTTACCGTTCTTCAGAGTCTTTCCGTGATTGATGGTATTATCCAGAATGCCTGCCATCCTTGTAACGGTTCCCTTCGGGTCCCATTCGTCCCATCTGTCGTACCCGCCTGTCCATCCAAGCTGGCTGTATGCCTCTTCGCTCCCGTTCTGCCCTGCCACCGCCATGAAGTACATATACTCGATGGTGGGAAGTAAGGAAGAGATATCTGTTCCCTCGGATGTCATTATATGCTTCTCCTTGAGGGTGTCCCTGAGCATCTGTATTCTTGCAACAACCGGTATCTTGCTCGCAACGAGAGCATCGTCTATCTCCTTCAGGTTTCCGACCTTCTCGGAATTATCCACATCCGCTATCTTTCTTTTCTGCTCTACGGTCCAGAAGTCCCTGTATACCTTTTCTTCGGAAAGCCTCACATCCGATACTTCGGATACTTTTTTTGCCTGCTCAACGGCATGGTCCAGAGCGCTCTTCACCCTGTCCCACTCGATTCGATTCGTATAGGAAACGCCCATGCCTCCGCCGACAATGGCTCTTATCGCAATTCCGGAATCCTCTCCTTCGGTGGATGCCGAAAGAGTCCCGTTCTTCATGAAATTCAGGCTGTATGTGCTCCTTTCCGCCCTTATTTCGAGATAATCTGCCTTTTTCCCGCCATATTCCATGGCCTTTTCGACAATTTCTTTCATGCTATCACTACACCTGCACATAGATGCAAGTATTTAGGACTTTCGAGAAAATTTGAGCAGCCGCATACACATCAGAAAGAGTGCTCCGCCGCCATCCTTTTATATCCCACATCCATACGCTATTTTATGTCAGAAGATGAGATAGGGGTGCAGAAACTGACGGCACTCGATATGCTGGAGCACAACAGACCTCTCAGAGAGCACTGGATAAGAAGGACAATAGCTGTTCTCATAGACTGGGCCATTGTGCTGGTCACCGCATCCATAACCGGATTTTTGCTGGGTGCGGGCGTGGGTGTGCTCTCCGCCGGCCTAAATGCGATACTAGCGGTGTTCTGGGTTCTTTACTCCGCAGTCATGGAATATCTTTACGGTGCGACCCTCGGAAAGATGATGCTCGGACTGAAAGTGCAGTCCCTTAAAGGGCCTCTGCAGCTTTCGGATACGCTGCTGCGCAATCTTTCAAAGGTGCATGGCCTGATTCTCCTCGTGGATACACTCGTAGGCATGGCCACCACGGGAGACCCGAGACAGAGGTTCATGGACAGAATAGCTGACACAACAGTCATAAGCATCGGAAGACCAAAAAAAGAGAAAGATGCCGAAGAGAGTGGAGAATGATAGAACTCCTGATACTTCTGGCCGTGCTGTTCGCCGGTATCATCATGCTTGCAAAAGGAGCGGATTCGCTTGTCACAGGCTCTTCGAACCTTGCTCTTTCCTACGGAATATCCCTGCTTGTAATCTCTCTGCTCATCGTCTCTCTCGGAACATCGCTTCCGGAGCTTTTTGTGAGCTCGCTCTCGTCTGCACAGGGACAGGAGGGTATAGCCCTCGGAAATGTCCTGGGCTCGAATATAGCGAATATCCTGCTTGTTCTAGGAGTAGCGGCCGTTCTCAAACCCATAAAGATGGAAGACCCTCTTGCGGACCGGCAGATGATGATACTGGGTGCCGTCAGCTTCCTGATACTCGTGTTCGTGATACTTGGGGGCTTCACCGCTGTGGTCGGGCTGGCATTCCTCGTTATCTACGGACTTTATGCGGTATCTCTGCTCAGGACCGCCGGAAAAGAGAGAAGGTTGAAAGCGGAACTTGAGTCCGAAGCTATTCAGGAGATAGAGAACCTCGGAGTTAAAAAAGAGAGGCCGCTTATCAGCTGGATAAAGGTAATCCTAGGATTCGCCGGTGTCCTGATAGGCTCCGAAGCTCTCATCTATTCTGCCGTCGGCCTTGCGGACATGTTCGGAATAAGCCCGGGCATAATAGCGCTCTCCGTGGTGGCTTTCGGGACATCGCTGCCGGAACTTGCGACCTGTGTGGTTGCCGCTCTGAAATCCGAGGATTCCATATCTCTCGGGACGATAATAGGGTCCAACAATTTCAACGCTCTGGTGGTTCTGGGAACGGCAGCCCTCATATCCCCCATAGGGATAGGCGAAGGGATGTGGAGCGCATCGCTCTTCATGATCCTTGCATTTGCTGTTCTGCTGTCCTTTTTTTTCCACAAGAAGATTCCGAGATGGGGCGGCGCCCTGATGATAGCACTCTATGCCGTGTATATCCTCACCGAATACGGCGTATAGGTCACTTCTTCCTCAGGAGATCCTCTTCCAGCTCTTTCAGTCCTTTTGTCTTTTCCCTGATAATCCTCCAGTCCAGCTGGTGATTCTCTCTCGTCAGATGATAGACGGCGGCGCCCACTCCAATCCACAGGACGACCACTATGAACTGCATAAGGGAGGTCTGGATAAGATATCCCAGAAGAAGAAAGGTGGTAACGAAACCAGCTATGCTTATCAGCCATGTGCCCCGATATTTCACCTGTGCCTTTTTCCAGAGGTCCGGCCTCTTATACGGCATCACAAAGGTCGTCAGAGAGACCATTGCGTATGTTATGAGTATGGCTATTGTGGTCACATCTATGGCCTGTATGAACTCCTTGAACGCCAGAACTATGAAGATTGCGATGGCACCGTTCATCGCAAGAGTCCATTTCGGAGTGTGAAACCTGCTGAGCTCTTCCAGTTTCTTCGGAACCACCGAATCCTTTGCCCATGCGAATGAAAGCCTTGATGTGGCGAGAATTGACGGGTTTATGTCGGATACCAGAGCTATGAATGCCGTGAAAGAAATATAGAGAGCTATGAAAGAAGGAAGGAAGAGCATTGCAACAGCCGGCACATTTCCGGCCTTAACCACGGTTCCAAGAGGCTCGCTTCCGTATGTAACTATCGCAACCAGAACATACAGAAGAGATATGGCAAGCATGGAAATAACGATGCCTCTCGGAAGGTTCTTCTTCGCATCCTTAACCTCCCCACCCGCATCCGCTATGGCTGCGAACCCTATGTAGCTGAAAAATACGATGGAGGATGCCTTCACTATGTCTCCGAATCCTCCGTGAGCCGAAGAGGTGAGGTTCTGCATGCTCACATGCGGGAGACCGACGATGATGTAAAGGATTATGCCGGAAAGCAGGACGAGCAGCATTATGTCCTGCACCCACCCGTATATCTTAACGCCGAGGTAGTTTATCCCGAGGAATATCAGGATGATGGATATCGCTATCGGTATCTGGTACTGCATCACAAAAGCCGTGGCGGAGGTCCAGCCGACCGCATTGAACATATTCCCGATGAGTGCCAGGTCCCCTATCGAGATTGCGGCAATTCCCGCCACCATCCCGAACCATCTGACCCATGTCGTAAGAAAACCGACGGTAGGGTCGAGTATCCTCGATATGTACACATAGTCTCCGCCTGAAGAAGGTATTGCGGAGGAAAGCACGGCATAGGAGAGCGCAACGAAGAAGGCAGGTACCGCAGCGACAAGATATGAAAATATAACATTAGAACCCACATAGACCTGATTCTGTATCTGAACGGCGGTGAGGAAAAGTCCCCCGCCTATGACGGATGTCATCACCGTCGCAACGACCTCCTTGATTCCCAGTTCTTTTTTGAGTTCTTTCGAAGGCATGCCGTTTCATCGATGTGTGGTATTTATTGCTTTTTATTGGAAACATATAAATTCGTAGGAGCGCGGGGATGAGCGGCAATGACTATATATCTCCTTTCGGATGCCGTTTCATGGAACAGAAGAGAGAATCCATAAAAGAGAGCAGCGTAATCCGCAGTACGAGCGAAGCTTTCTTGGAGATGAAATGCCCTTCCTGCGGGAATGAGGGGATGAAAGAGATAGTCTCGGTGCTCGACCTCCCTTTTCTCGGAGAAGCCGTTGAAACCACCTTGATATGCCCGAAGTGCTCCTTCAAGACCTCGGATGTCATGATAACATCCCAGAATGAAGCTGTCAGATATGTTATGCGTGTGGAAAAACCCGAAGACATCAATGCGAGGGTGGTGCGCTCCACCTCCGGAACTATCAGGATACCTGAGCTGGGGGTGAGCATAGAGCCCGGGCCTGCATCGGAGTCTTTCATCTCCAACATAGAGGGTGTGCTTGCCCGGGTGAAAGGGGTCCTGGAAGGGCTGGAATATGACAAAAAGGAAGAGGTGAAGAACAGGCTCGAAGAGCTTGATAAAGCGAGAGAAGGAAAAAAGAGATTCACCTTCATAATCGAAGACCCCTTCGGAAACAGTGCCGTATTGGATAAAAAAGCAAAGAAAGAGGCCCTGAGCCCGGAAGAAGCGACGGAGCTCAAGACGGGGAAAAGTCTGGTGCTTATGGGGGAGAAGGTTTAAAATGGCATTTTTAGGAAGTAAATAGTCATAAATAATGATGGATGTATTGCGGGCAGATAACATGAAGGCCAGCAAAAAAGAGATACTGAAATGGTTCAAGGAGAGCGGCAAAAGCGATATGTTGATAGACAAAAAATGGATAGTTCAGGAGAACGAGGATGGAAATGTGATATTCGCAAAGCTGGACGAGCTTCCCTTTGCCATAGGCGTGGAGTTCATAGACAGTTTTGCCGAGCTGATTCTTTACACGGATATAGAGACGGCCACCATGAGCAAGGACCAGAGACTGGATATATACAGGCAGCTCCTGATACTGAACGACGAGAACCATATGGTCAAGGCGACACTGGCCGGAAGGAACGACGAGATAGCTCTCCGAACGGACCTCGACCTGAAAAGCCTGAGCAAGGAGGAGTTCAACGATGCTATCGTCTCCATAGTCGTCGGCGCCGTGAAGGTCCAGGACATACTCGGAATAAAGGGCGAGGACGAGAAAGAGGAGACACAGAGGATAATAGACTTCGTTCTGAGTGCTCTTCAGACCAAGACAAAGGAGGAGGTCGTGAGTATGCTCATAGAAAAAACAGGGATGAAAAAAGAGGATGCGGAGGAGATTGTCAACAAGGTCCAGAAGGAATGGAAACCGAAACC
>CAZQEG010000001.1:8998-27732 GCA_964591575.1 uncultured Thermoplasmata archaeon | reverse complement strand
AAATCAAAGGAAAAAGAAAGGGGTTTAGTAGTTTCCCTGGTCTATCATCGCATCTGCGACCTTCACGAAGCCGCCGATGTTCGAACCGAGCAGAAGGTCTCCGGGGTGTCCGTACTTCTTGGAGTAGTACTCGCCCGTCTTGTATATCTCCACCATTATATCGTGGAGCCTCTTATCGACCTCTTCTCTTGTCCAGCGGAGCCTCATGCTGTTCTGGGACATTTCAAGCCCGCTTACGGCAACTCCACCGGCATTCGCGGCCTTTGCAGGTCCGAAGAGGACCTTGTTGTCCATGAAGTACTTTATCGCATCCAGCGTCGAAGGCATATTCGCTCCTTCCACGACCGCCAGCGTGCCAGTACCAACCAGCTTCTTAGCGTCATCAAGATTTATCTCGTTCTGGGTTGCGCAGGGGAATGCAATATCGACCTTTCCGTTATCCGCAGCTATCTTCCACGCATTCTCTCCGGAATACCACGGAAGATGGAACTTGTCGGCAACTTCCTCGAGCTTTCCATGCTTTATGGCCTTCGTCTCATAGACAGCCTTCCATATGTCATCGTTTATCCCGTCTTTCAGATACATAGCTCCTCTGGAATCGGATAGTGTTATTACCTTGCCGCCGAGCTGTGTGACCTTCTGAGCCGCGAACTGCGCGACATTTCCGCTTCCAGATATGGCAACATTCTTTCCTTTCAGATCTGTTCCCTTGGATTTCAGCATTTCCATGAGATAGTATGTTGCACCGTAGCCTGTCGCTTCGGGCCTTATGAGCGAGCCGCCCCAGTTCAGGGCCTTTCCGGTGAGGACTCCCTCGAACCTGTCGACTATCTTCTTGTAGGTTCCGAACATGTATCCGATTTCCCTTCCACCAGTACCAATATCGCCTGCGGGAACGTCTGTGTCGGGTCCTATATGCCTGTAAAGCTCCATCATGAAGTTCTCCAGAAATCTTCTGACCTCCGCATCACTCTTGCCGTGCGGGTCGAAATCGGAGCCACCCTTGCTGCCGCCCATGGGGAGCGTGGTCAGAGCGTTCTTGAATATCTGCTCGAAGCCGAGGAACTTTATGATGCTTAGGTTCACGCTAGGATGAAGCCTGATTCCGCCTTTATAGGGGCCTATGGCGCTGTTGAATTGTATTCTGTATCCCCTATTCATATGAAGTTCTCCGTTATCATCTTCCCATGTAACCCTGAACATCAGCTGTCTCTCCGGCTCGGTTATTCTCTCGAGAATCTTGTTCTTCATGTACTTTGGCTCTTTGTCCACAACCGGAACCAGCGAGTGCAGAACCTCCGTCACTGCCTGAAGGAACTCCTTCTGTTCAGCGTTCTTATCAGTCACTTTCTGAATTACGTCTTCCACGTATTCTTTTCCGTTCATTTTTTCACCTCTTAGGGTGATGCTCGCATGCCCGACCCTGTTATAAAGATTTGCCCGAAAGTCCTCCTGACGGAAGCATGCTCGGAAGAGGCAGGGCCGGCCTAAATAATGGGTCTCGCCCTGCGATACAAGTGAACAAAGTTAGGGCGGAGACTATAAGTAACACCTTCATGTTGAGGCGTGCATGTCGGAAAATCACGATGTCGAAGTGGTTCAGGCAAGAGGGCTCACGATGATAGGCAGGGCAAAGGAAAGCAACACGTGGGTTCCGATGGACGGTCCTTACAGATTCAGAGGCTCCAATGCAGGCGTGAGGCCCATGGAGATGTTCCTCATATCTCTCGCAGGATGCACGGGAATGGATGTCATCTCTCTCATGGATAAGATGAAGGTGCCATACGAGAAAATCAAGCTCGATGTCGATTCGGAGAGAGCCGAGGAGCATCCGAAGGTCTATACAAATATACATATACATTACACGATTTACGGCAGGATATCGGAAGAGAAGGACATCGGTAATATACAAAAAGCAATAGAGCTATCTCAGACAAAATACTGCTCGGTGAGCGCAATGGTTCGAAATTCCGGCATCGGGCTCACCTATGATTATGAGATAAGGCCCCCAGAGGAATCGGAGATACCTGAGAATTGGGAGAGTAACCTTTAAATCCTACCTTATGATAGCGCCTTTCCATCACTTAAAAAGAGGAATTTACATGAAGATGCCAAGAAAGGTCAAAAGGTATTGCCCTTACTGCAAGAAGCATACGATACATGAAGTCGAGAGAGTGAAGAAGAAAAGGGCGAGCGAGCTAAAATGGGGGCAGAGAAGGTTCAGAAGGGTCACCGCCGGTTACAGGGGTTTCCCCAGACCGAAACCGGAAGGAAGAGAAAAACCCACAAAGAGGGTAAACCTGCGCTACAGATGCACGGAATGCGGAAAATATCACCAGCCGCCTGCGTTCAGGGCAAAGAAGTTCGAGCTTACGGAGTGAGAATATGTCTGGAAAATTCATAAAAGTTAAGTGCCCGGACTGCGGACATGAAGAGATAATCTTTGATAGGGCGGCCACCGTGGTAAAATGCAGTGTATGCGGCTCTGTCATAGCCGAGCCCCGGGGCGGTAAATCCCTGATAAAGGGTGAAATCCTGGAGGAACTGTCCTGATGAAAAAAGGAAAGAAATATCCGAATGAGGGTGAACTCGTGGTCGGCACCGTCACCAGCGTCAGGGACTACGGTGCCTTCGTAAATCTTGAAGAATACCCGGGAAGCAACGGTTTCATACATGTTTCCGAGGTTACCAACGGATGGGTGAAATACATAAGGGATTTCATAAGAGAAGGGCAGAAGATAGTCGGAAAGGTAACAATGGTCAACAGGGACAAGAACCAGATCAACATATCCATAAAAAGGGTCTCCGACGGTCAGAAAAGGAAGAAGATGCAGCAGTGGAAAAACGAGACGAAAGGGCGGATGCTTCTGGAGAGGCTTGCGGAGCGCCTTGGAATGTCTCCCGAAGAATGCTATGAGAAATTCGGATATGCGCTCATTGAGGCCTTCGGAGGGCTCTATCCGGCCTTTGAGACCGCGGTTATGGATGAGAGCGCTCTCAGGGATGCGGGCTTCGAGGGTGAATGGCTGGATGAGTTCATAAAACTTGCAAAAGAGAACATATCCCCTCCTTTTGTCACCATATCCGGCATCCTGAAGGTCTCATCCGAAGAACCCGAGGGTGTGGAGATAATAAGAAATGCGCTTATAAAGGCGAAAGAGACGGGAGATGTGGATATACACTATGTGGGCTCCCCGAAGTACAGAATAACCGTAACTGCCGGGGATTATAAAACAGCCGAAAAAATGATGAGAAAGGCCGCCGATGCGGCGATAGAATACATGGAAAGCATGGGCGAAGGAAACTCTGCGGAGTTCGACAGAAAGGGGGAATAAGTTGCGCTCCATAATGAAGAAATGCCCGTCGTGCGGGCGCTATACTCTGAAAGATACCTGCCCAGTCTGCGGTGAAAGAACGGTTTCACCCCTGCCTCCCAGATTCTCCCCACAGGATCGATACGGCAAATACAGGCGCGGACTGAAAAGAATGGAGTGATGACATGGAAGAGGTTATGATTAAGGTCCTTGAAGATGCGAAGATGAAGAATGTGATACTCATCGAAGGGCTTCCCGGTGTGGGCAATGTCGGGAAAGTCGCTATGGATTATATGATTGAGAAGCTGGAATTGAGACCTTTTGCGCGGATATTTTCCAAGAATCTGCCGCCTCAGGTGCTTCTCGACGAGAAAGGGATACTGCGGCTGGTGTCACAGGACATATACCACTATAAAAAGGGAAGGAAAGATTTTGTCTTTCTTGCCGGCGAATACCAGGGTGCTGATTCCAGAGGGCAATACGAGCTGGCATACAGACTTCTGGAGTTCCTGAACGAACGGTACGGGATAAAGAGGATATACACTCTGGGAGGATACGGACTCGGAAAGATGCTGGATTCCCCGAGAGTTCTGGGTGCGGCCACAAGCGAAGAGGTTGCCGAACTTTTCAGGAAGAAGGGCGTGGTGTTCTCCAGCGGAGAGCCCTCCAACGGTATAGTGGGCGCCAGCGGAATACTTCTCGGGCTGGGAAAGGAGTTCTTCGGTATAGAGGGCGGATGCCTTATGGGTGAGACCTCAGGTTATATCGTGGATGCGCGGAGCGCAAGAAATGTGCTGGAGATACTTCTCGGGATAACAGGCATTGATATCGACCTCGAAGACCTTAACATAAAATCGGAAGAGGCGGAAGAACTGATAAACAATCTCAGAGAGGCGGCTGAAAAGGACCTGAACAAGGAGAGAGGAGAGGATCTACGATACATAGGCTAAGTGATGTGCACTCTGCTTGATCCGTCCGGCCCTTCCTCGACATTTATTACCATGTTCGCGCTCTCCTTTATGCCCTCTATGTGGCTTATGAGGAATATCTGAGAGAACCTGTTTTGCAGCGATTGCAGAGCCTTCAGTATGTTTTCCCTTCTTCCAATGTCCTGAGAACCGAATATCTCGTCCAGAACTAAGAAATTGAAGCCTTTCGCACCTCTCGCCCTGACGACCACATCGGAGATTGCCAGCCTGAGACAGAGGTTGGCAAGGTCGGATTCGCCTCCGGAGAAGCGCTCTATTGGATAAGAGCGCCCTAAGTCGATTATCCTTATCTTGTAGTCTTCGTCCATCTCGATTCCTGGATATTTTCCGGCGGTCATCGTGGCGAAGAAATCCGACGCTATTCTCTCTAGCGACGGTCTTATAGACTGAATGGAATGGCTGCGGAACTCCTTCATAAGAGATTCCAGCTCGCTCAGATATCTGAATTTGTCCTCAAGCTCTTCGAGCGCTTTCATATTTCTCTCTATCTCGGAGATTTCTCCCTCCAGAGAGCGTATGGCATCTTTCTCGGATTCTATGTTTGCCATGTAGCGCTCCACATCTCCGTGAGTCCTTCTCTCTCTGCCAAGCAATTTCTCGTATTCTTCCTTTGCCTCTTTAAGCTCGGTTTCGGAGAATTCCAGGGATTTCAGACTCTCCGTCAACTCGCTCAGGCGCTCCCTGCTCTCTTCGATGTCCTCTCTTAGTCTTTCGATGGTGTCCTTTATCGACGGGATTCTTTTTACCTCTGTCGTCGTTTCTATGTACTCCCTTTCTTTCCTTCTCAGCTCGCTTATCTCCCCCCTCAGACGCCTGTACTCATTCTCATCGAAATCTATGCTTCCGAGAGCTAGTATCTTCTCTTTTATATCGTCCAGATCCTTCTCCCTGACGCTCAGGCTGCTCTTCCTCTCCGCTACCTTTGATTCCATCTTGCTGAGGCTTATGAGCGCTCTGCCTGCCTCTTTTATATCCTTATCCAATCCTTCCAGCTGCTTTTTCAGTGCGCGGATTCTGCTCTTCAGTTCGCCTTTTCTTTCGGCCATACCGGATATTCTGTCCTTCAAAACGGAGACCTCTTGATTGAGCTGCTCCAGAATTGCGGAATAATCCTCTCCGAGTTTTCTGTGGCATGTTGGGCACTCGCTTTCAGGTCCCAGAGATTCTATCTGCCTGACATTCCTTTCTATCTTATATATTTCGCCCTGCAGAGACTTTATCCTTCCGCCGAGTTCCATATCCTCGCCCTGAAGTCTCTCTATTTCGGAGCGCACTTCGGTCTGCTTCTCCTTCATGGCATCCGCATTCGGCATCCGGGACCGCATCTCCTCCATATCTCTCTCATACTCATTCAGCTTCTGCTTTGTACTCAGAATCTCATCTTCCAGCGCTCTCTTTCTCTCGACCAAGTCTTCGTATTTCCTCTTCTTTTCCTTCCGCTCTTCGAATGCCCTGAAATCCTCCTCTTTCTCATTCAGGAGCTCCGATGGGTCTTTCATGCCTTTGAGCAGGCTCTCCTTTTCTTTAAGAGCGGCAAGTTCGTCGCCGTATCTCCTCATCTCCTCCAGCTTCTCCTCTATCCTTTCCTGAGACTTTCTTATCTTTCCCCGAATCTCTATGTGCCTCTTCTCCTTTTCCGTGAGGGCATCGAGGGCTTTCTTTGCGCTTTTCAGAGCGGCCGCTAAACTCTCCTCCTCTCTTTTCAGCTTCTCGCTTTCTTCTTCGAGGGCCGCAAGCTTATTCCTCCTGAGCGCAAGCTCCTCAGTCTTCCCATCAAGGAGCGCCTTTCCTTCCGCATCGTAGAGGATGCTTCTCATTCCATCGGTCTCACTCTTTATCCTCCTCTTATCCTCGGATATGAGTCTTCTGGCCCTGTCTATAGCATCCAATCCGAGCATCTTCTCTATCTTCCTCTTCCTATCCTCTCTGCTGAGTTGGGAAAAAGCGTTCAGCTCCTTCTGCCTCGCAAATACAGATATCACAAAACCTTCCGCATCCATTCCTAAAAGTCTTTCCACAAAGTTCCTTACGTCCGCATCCGTGGATGCCTGGCAGATTCCGTTCTGCTTTATCTCGGCCACTATGGTCCCGGCCTTTCCCCTCATCTCGCGCACGAGATAGTAGTTCTCACCTGCAATCTCGAACTCCACCTCCACCGAACACCTATCTGAACCTGACGCTGCGGAGCTTTTTACCCCTGATTTCGAATCCCTGAGAATCTTCGTACTGTTGCCGTAGAGAGCCCATGACATTGCTTCTACTATGGTGCTCTTACCGGCTCCGTTCACTCCGTTTATGCTTATTATCCCATCGCCGAACTCCATCTCCGCCTCCCTGAATTTGCGGTAGTTCCTGAGCTTCAGCCTGTTTATCCTCATTATCTGCCCTCCTTAGCATTTCCCAGATATCTCTTTCCCATCATCATAAGCCTCTCCTTATCGAAACCCTCTACCGACGATTTTGCGACAAAATCCCCGAAGTCCGATTCCAGGGAAGCGGCACTTATGATCCCGACATCTGCGGTTTCAGCAGACATAATGGTGGGCCTAAGCTCGAAATACAGTGCATCCGATGCCATATTTCGTATCCTTCTTGTGTCCAGAGCCATATACTCGGAGCTTCCGACGCCATCTATCCGCAGTCGCACTATGGCGTCCTTCATATCTCTGTTCAGCCTTTCCTCTATCTCCTTCATTATATCGGTGGCGTTCATCCCTCTTGCATCTATCGGGTCTAAATCTATCATCTGTCGTATATCAAGTTTATGGAATTTTATATGGAACGGCTCCATTTCCACCTCTATTATTCCTTTGTCCTGCCCCGCGTCCGTGAAGCTCAGCCTCTCGGTCGAGCCGGAATAGTATGCTCTCTCGGAAAGCTCTGTGAACTCGTGATAATGACCGAATGCAGCATAATCAAAACCTGTGTCAAGCTGGTGTATGCTCATAAGATCCTCATTGGCCTCCCCCGTGGAAAATCTGAATGCTTTCAGGCCCTCCACGCCCGTATGAAGGGCGGCTATGTTCTTACCATGCTCCTCTGACGGCCTCATCTTCGAGAGCTCCTCCGAGAATCTCTCCCCGCCGTGAACATGCGGCAGAAGATGAAGCATAATATCCCCGAGTTCGAATGTCTCGTACCTTTCCCTATAAAATGCATGCACTCCCTTTATCCTTGAAATGATGCGAAAAACACTGCCTGTCTCCCTCATCCTTGGGTTGGAGTGGTTGCCTGCGATGACTATGAAGGGGATGCCCTCTCCGGTTATCCTCGATATCTGCTCCATTGCAAAGGCGATCGCTCTATTTGTCGGTCTAACTGTATGGAAAAGGTCGCCGGCATGGATTACGAAATCAGGCCTCCGCTCCAGCACAATATCCACAGCCTGACGAAAAGCATTCTCTATGTCGATTTCCCTCTGATTCCTTCCTGTCTCTGGGTCCGTGCGGTTATAGGCAGAATAACCTATGTGAGTATCCGCCAAGTGTATGAAGCGCATGGTTGAGGATTGAGATGAGATATTTAAGAATGGGTGTGGGGTGGGTGAAAGTGAAACCCCTACCTATATATAGGGGAAGAGATTGGGCAGGTCAAAAGGGGATGTGCCTCGTGGTGAACCCTAAGGAGTGATAAAATGCCAGAAAAAGAAAAAATCGAAGAAACTCCGACGGAGAGCGCTCCGCAGACCGAAGAGAGCGAAGAAGAGAGAAAGCCGAAGAACATGTACGGTTATATCGAAGAGATGTGGAAACAGCCGAGAAAAGGCGACATGAAACGGATGCAGTGGGAGCGAATGATAGAATGGAGAAAAGAGCCCGCTATAGTTCGTGCCGAGCACCCGACAAGGCTGGACAGGGCAAGAGCTCTCGGCTATCGGGCAAAGCAGGGTTATGTGGTCGCCCGTGTAAAGGTGAGGCGCGGCGGTCTTAGAAAGAGAAGGATAAAAGGCGGAAGAAAAGCCAGCAAAAAGGGTATTCTCAAGATAACAATGGGAAAAAGCCTTCAGAGGATAGCGGAAGAAAGGGTCTCTGCAAAGTACCCCAATCTCGAGGTCCTGAACTCCTACTGGGTGGGTCAGGATGGAAAGCACAAGTACTACGAGGTCATCCTTGTGGACCCCCATCATCCGGTGATAAAGAACGACCCCAAGATAAACTGGATAGCCAGACACAAAAACAGAGCCGAAAGAGGGCTGACGAGCGCGGGAAAGAAGGGAAGAGGCCTTGAAACAAAGGGAAAGGGTGCCGAAAAGGTCAGGCCGTCCATAAGCTCCAACGGCAGAAAAGGGAAGTGATGAGATGTCGATGTTCTGTCCCAAATGCCACTCTCTGATGATGCCGAAAAGGAACGACAAAGGAGAAGAGGTGCTTGTCTGCACGAAGTGCGGCTATACTGAGAGAATAAAGGAATCAACCGTGATAAAGGAGAAGGTGGAAGAAAAGGAGATGGTGGTCATAGAGAAGGACGAGGGAATTCTCCCCATAGCCAAGGTCGAATGCCCGAAATGCGGGAACAACGAAGCATACTGGAGACTCGAACAGACAAGGGCAGCAGACGAGCCGGAGACCCGAATATACAGGTGTACGAAATGCGGATACACGTGGAGAGAGTACTGAGCGAATCTCAGGAAAGAACCGTATGAAAAACTTATATACTGGCTATGTTTCGGCCTGAAATAACAAGAGGTGAATCGATGGAAGACACTCTGTGCACGGTGGAAATACTCAGAGACGAAGACGGATATGTAGCCAAGGTTCAGACAAGCTTCGGAAGGTTTATGGAGTACAAAAATGCTGATTTCGAAAGCCTTATGCAGCAGCTCTACGAGGATCTTTACGAAGAATTCGAGGGCGCCTGAAGCTTTTCTTTGGCTTTCATCACACAAGATATTGCATTCTCGAGGGCATTATCAATATCTCCCTTTCTTTTTGCGAGATTCGCATTTTTAAGCAGCGGAGTCACATCGGAAACGTCTATTTTTTTCTCCCTCATGGTTTTTATGAGACTTTTTGCCTCTGTTAACTGCTCTTCCAGAGCTTCTTCCAGTTCCTCATCACTATCCACAAAAATAGCGCCGCAGTGGGGGCAGACCTTATCGTCCGGGCCGACCACACCGCCGCATACCGGACAGACATATTCAACCTCTTCCTCCTCCGATTCTTCGGAAGGGGCTTCAAGATTTTCCGGCTCGGGTTCTTCGGGCTTCTCCTCCTCTTCATTGGTGGTTTCCGGAACATTGCTCTGAGGAGAGGTGCCGAGGTTCACTATTTTCTTCATTTCTTCCAGCAGCCTTTCCGGGTCAACGTCCTCCTCGTCCCCTATGGAATCCAGAAAGCTCTCGAGAGGTGCCGTATCCTCGTCGGAAAGCTCTTCTTCCAGTTCAAATATGTCAAGATGAGCCCCGCAATACGGACAGACATCCGCAGATATCGGAATCTCTTTGCCGCACAGTGGACATCGCTTAGTCCGCTCTTTTTTTTCGCCCGTCATTGAACCTCATCCTACCGATGCGTTTCTATTATTTATGTTTTGATGTAAACTTATCAGAAAAGAAAAACAAAAATAAAATAATAATTAAAAGAAAATGGTTTTAGAGGTCATAGGGTTTGAGCGTCTTTCTCCCGTTTTCCTTGGCTCTCTTCATCGCATCCTTTATCAGAGCCTCGACACCATCATTCAGGCTGTCGTAGAAATCCTGGGAGATCCTGTACTCGTCCCCGACCATTGCTTTTACTTCGGACTTCTTGATGATCATTTCGTCACCACTATCCCCTAATACATGGGGGTTTTTAAAGTTTTCGCTTATAACCCTCAAAAACATGCGAAAAAACGGTATTTTATCCAATAATCAGAGAATAATATTTAGACATTATACTTTCCAGTAGTGAGATAGAGCCTTTTTAGATTTATTTATATAATCCTTTCCTTTTATATATCTGTCCTTTATATCCGTATACTGGATTTCCGGAGTTTTTCCCTCGAAGAGGGATATGATACCGCCGACGACTTCGGAGAGCGGAACTCCGCTGTATCCTCCTTCAAGTACATATATCACCCTGTTACTGCAGTATTCCCTCGCAAAATTTCCAAGCTTTTCTGCAATATCGAGATACCCTCTGCTTGAAAGTTCCAAGCGGGACATATTATCGCGGTAATGAGCATCGACCCCTATGCTCACAAATATCGCGCTCGGCATGAATTGATTGAGGATCGGCATTATTATCTTCTCGAAAGCGTATGCATAGCTGGTGTCCCCGCTGTGTGCGGGAAGCGGAATGTTCACGGTATATCCCTTCCCTTTTCCGGCACCCACCTCGTTGTAGTTTCCGGTTCCGGGAAATATACCCCATTCATGGAGAGAGACATAGAGAACCTCATTGCTCTCATAAAATATCTCCTGGGTTCCGTTTCCGTGATGTGCGTCGATGTCTATTATGGCCACACGGTGGGAGCGCTTCATTGCCCTTTTCGCCGCTATCGCCACATTATTGAAATAGCAGAAACCGCCGCCGTAATCCGGGCCCGCATGATGTCCCGGAGGCCTTACGACAGCAAACGACGGCTTATTTCTCAAAAAACTCTCTTCCGATGCCGTCACAGCACCTCCTGCCGCCAGCATGGCAACATCGTAGGTGCCTTCTCTGATTATCGTTTCTCCGTCAAGATAGCTTCCGACATGGGTTCTTATGAAATCACAATATTTTTTTTCATGTACCGCAAGAACGTCCTCCTCCTCCGCCGGAGATGGCTCCATGACCTCCTGCGAAAGGCCCATATGCGCTATCTTTTTCATTATATATTCCATTCTGAAAGGTGATTCCGGGTGATGTTTGAACTGAATGTGCGTCGCATAGTCCGGATGATAGATTACAACCATTGCGGCGACATATGCAGACTATATAATAACATTATCGAATTTCCGTCATGTTCAGTGCCTCTAGTTTTTATAATATTTACAGAAAAAATCATTGAGAGGAGAAAAGATTTAATCCCCCGCCCATTACCGTCCGTGATAAGATGCCCGAGATAAGAGCCCCCAGAGGAAACAAGCTGAGCTGCAAGAGCTGGCAGACCGAAGCCCCTATGAGAATGCTGATGAACAACCTCGACCCCGAGGTCGCCAAGGACCCAGCACATCTGATAGTCTACGGCGGAACAGGGAAGGCGGCGAGGAACTGGGAATCCTTCCATGCGATAGTCGATACGCTGAAAGAGATGGAGACCGATGAAACACTACTCGTTCAGAGCGGAAAGCCGGTAGCTGTATTCAAGACGCATGAATGGGCCCCGAGAGTCCTGATAGTGAATTCCATGCTCGTTCCGAAGTGGGCCAACTGGGAATACTTCAGGGAACTGGAAGACCGGGGCCTGATAATGTACGGGCAGATGACCGCAGGTTCATGGATATACATAGGAACTCAGGGAATACTTCAGGGAACATATGAAACGCTTGGATCTCTGGCACAGATAGAGTTCGGTCAGCATGACCTCACAGGAAAATGGGTCCTATCCTCAGGTCTGGGTGAAATGAGCGGAGCCCAGCCTCTTGCGATAACCATGAACAACGGCGTTGGCATAATAGTGGAGATAAACAAGTGGGCGATAGACAGAAGGATAAAAGGCAGGTATCTGGACACATGGACCGACAGCCTCGACGAAGCACTGAAAATGAAGGATGATGCGCTCAAAGAAGGAAGAGCACTGAGTATAGGCCTCTGGGGAAATGCTGCGGACATATATCCCGAACTCGTGAAAAGAGATATAGTGCCGGATGTTGTCACGGACCAAACGGCAGCGCATGACCTGCTCAACGGATATATTCCTGCCGGATACACCTTCGAAGAAGCCGCAGAACTCAGGGAGAAAGACCCGAACAAATACATCGAAGAGGCCAGGTCTTCTCTGAGAAGGCACCTTCCCGCAATGATATGGTTCAAGAATCACGGCTCGAAGGTCTTCGATTACGGCAACAACATAAGGGCTCAGGCAAAAGAAGCGGGTGTCGAGAATGCGTTTGAGATTCAGGGCTATGTGCCGGCATACATAAGGCCGTTCTTCTCGATAGGGAGCGGGCCTTTCAGGTGGGCAGCCCTCTCCGGCAACCCGGATGACATAACCGAGACGGATAACACCATAAGAAAGCTGTTCCCAGACAACAAGCATGTGATTCAGTGGCTGGACAAAGCCGAGGAAAGGGTGAAGTTCCAGGGGCTGCCTGCTAGGATACTCTGGCTGAACCACGGAGAAAGGGCCAAAGCAGGCAAAGCATTCAACGACCTAGTTAGGGAGGGAGTGCTGGATGCTCCGGTCGTCATAGGGCGAGACCATCACGATACTGGCTCCGTGGCTTCACCTTACAGAGAAACCGAGGCCATGAAAGACGGAAGCGATGCAATAGCCGACTGGCCGATACTAAACGCACTTCTCAATACTGCGAGCGGCGCCACATGGGTCAGCGTTCATCACGGCGGGGGTGTCGGCATAGGGTACAGTATACATGCGGGAATGGTCACGGTTGCGGACGGAACCGAACTTGCGGAAAAGAAGCTTCTGAGGGTGCTGAACAATGACCCGGGAAGCGGTGTGGTCAGACATGCCGATGCGGGATATGAAAAGGCGCGCCAATGGGCCAAGAAAATGCACATATGGACACCGATGCTGAAGTGATAACATGCACAGGAATCCGGCACTGACAGTCGATGGAATTCTGATAGAAGACAGAAAGATACTCCTGATAAAGAGAAGAAACCCTCCTTTTCGGGGGAAATATGCACTTCCCGGAGGCTTCGTGGAATACGGTGAAAGCACGGAAGCCGCTGTTGTCAGGGAGATTCAGGAGGAAACCGGACTGAAAACAGAGGTGCTGCGGCTGATAGGCGTATACTCCGACCCGGAGAGAGACCCGAGAGGGCACACCGTTACCATAGCATATAAAGTGAAAAAGATAGGCGGCGAATTGAGAGGCGGCGACGATGCCTCGGAAGCGAGATTCTTCGATATCAGCGCACTTCCGGATCTTGCCTTTGACCATGCGGAGATAATAAAGGACGCTCTCGCTAAGTAATCTTTTTCATCTTCATCCTGTTATATCCCGTAATAACCCTGAAATACCCGGGGAACATCTTGTCCAGCTCTCTGTCTCCGGTGTAGATGTGAAGTTCGGGTGTTGCTTCCATCTTCTGAGGGGTCGCCACCACAATTATACTATCTTTTCCGGCTTTCCTTATAATATCTGCGCTTATCTGCTGATTTCCCCTTCCGAATATAAAGCCCTGAGAGCCAATCGGGCTAACTATTATCTTTGCCTTTCCGTATTTCAGAAGAGCGCTTCGAAGCTCCTTCTCACCCGCATCTCTCAGGACAATCTTTCGATTGAAATATGCATCCACGCCCAGTGGGGTCTTTTCTTCACCCATCTTCTCTGCGATTCTCATGGTTGTCGTTCCCGGGCCGAGAATATAGAGAGCCCCATCTTCCATGATGTCAAGTATGTACTCGGCAATCTCGTCCTTTGCGCTCTCCTCATCCCCTCCAAAGCTCTCTTCTTTGCTATTCTGGACATACCCCGCTATATACGGCGTTCTTGCGCTTGCATATAGCTTTATTTCCAGCTTTCCCCTGCGGTATGCCGCCTCATCTATGTCGAGTATCTCCGAATCGCGAAATACGGCTGAGCCTTTCATATACTCGCAGAGAATTCGGGCGGCGGATTCGGGGTCGAGAGCGAAGCATGAAGAGAACATCTTCACCCCTGATGGGATGCCGAGAACCGGTACGCCTCTTTCATCTGCGGAAACCACATCTCTGGCAGTTCCATCCCCTCCTGTAAAAACAATAAGCTTTGCGCCCTTCTCAATCATAGCCCTGACCGCATTCTTCGTATCATCTGCGGATGTAGGCTTGCCTGCAGAATAAACCACGGAGAAATCAACTCCTGCCTTTCTAAGAGAATTCTCACCCATATCGCCTGAAACGGTCATAAAACTGGGTTCACAGTAAAGAGAGCTCAGAAATCGGAGCGCAATCTGGGAAGACATGGGTTTCGAGCCTCTTCTGATTGCCTCTGCAACAACGCCGTCAGTACCTTTCAGAGCAACTCTTCCCCCCATCCCCGCAATTGGGTTTATTATGAAACCTATCATCAATTCTCTCCTTTTATTGTTTTCAATATCTCATCAATATCTTCCTGCGGTGGTATCTGCTGCTCTTTTGCTTCGGCCTGAATCTTGTATTTATCCCTTTCTTCAACCAGAACTCTGAGTTTCCTGTGTTTTTTCTGCATCTCGAGATACTTCGATCTTCCGTATTTGAATTCCTTTTTAGGTTCCGATTCCGCCGCAGCTGCCTCAACCGGGGCACTTTTCTGTGAGATCTCCTCTTTGATAATCTCATGGGGCCCTTCGGATGCGGTAACGGATTGCTCCGGCTTGCTCTCAATCCTATCTATCTTGCTCTCATGACGAACGAGAGAATTCTCCTTAATGGGCGACATATCGGGCTCGTTTCCCCTCTTGTTTCTCCATAGTCTCCTCTTATCCAATGAGGAGCCAACAGCCCTCTGAGACGAGGGTTGTGCTTTCTCAGATTCTTCGGTTTCTTCGATTTCAGCACTCCCCTTTTTAAGCTTTCTTATTCTATAACTTACAAATAAAACTATCAGTATGCCTGCTGCGAGGAAAGCCGCTATCGCATACATGAGGATATCGGAAGAGGGCTGCACATCGATTTTCTGGTCTTCCGATGAGACAACGTTCGTACCATCGCTGCATACGAAATGGAAGGTGTGCTCCCCCGGAGAGAGCCGGGCACGATAAATGTAGACCTTTCCGTCCACCACATTACGGTCATTGATATCCGCGGGATACATATCATATGTCTTTTCATCTATGACAACCCTGATATACTGAGGCATCTCGTTCTCGACATCACTGTATGTTATTCTGAACACCGTGTATTTTCCCTGAGAATAGGCGGGGTTCTCCCCGATTAGCTCCGGAGCATCGTCCACAGCGACTACATCCAGCAAGAACCTGTACTCTCCGACTGTTGTGTTCCCCACCATCTCCTTTATGGTGATATTCTCCACGCCATTCCAGTTCTTATCCGGCTTAACATAGAAAAGGTCGCCTATAAAATAAGATGTTATTCCCACACTGTGATTGACAGAAAATGTTGAATTCGATTCCATCGGAAGCCATTCCGTAACATTGAAGAGCGGTGTGGGACGAGAATCCTCCTTTATGCTGTACCCTTTCGCAGCAAATGAGAAATTCTCATATGTCGTTGAGTTCAGATAGAACTCTCGTGTATGTGATGTACCATTCCATGAAATGGAAAGATTGTACGGGTTATGCATATCCGTAATCCCAACAGAAGTGCGTACATAGGAGGTGAGCGGGATATACAATGCCTTCCCATATATTGTCCGACCGCTTATAAGGGTAGATCCTGTTCTGTCCCTTATTGTATACTTAACCCCGTTCAGGAGATTTCCCATGGAATCCTCTGTTCTCATATCAAGAAAATATTTTACATAAAGAATAGAAGTATAATCCAGATGCACCTTTTCCTGATCTATCGATGAGTTTATGGAGTATGTCCTGGAATCGTGCGTGAGGTACAGCTGATATGTGCTGTTGGATATTGTGACATTTTTCATATCACACCTAGAATAACTCGAAAGGAGGCCGTACCATTTGTTCTTTATGAAATTTGTATTGTCAACTGTTATAGAGGAGTATACTGTGGAGAGTCCGTACCATCTGTTTGAAGATATTGTGTTGTTCTTTATTAGGGTATCCGAGGCAAATGCCGCTATTCCGAAGTCATTGGAAGATATGCTGTTGTTCTCTATAACCGGAGCAGAATGATCGAGATACACTCCGGCCCATCCGTTATCTGTTATCTTATTCGAAGATATATGAAATCCTTTACTGTTCTGAACCTGAATGCCACTTCCGGAGTTCCGGCCTATTATGTTGTCCCTTATGCTCGGAGATGAATCGGATACGTAAATTCCCGAATCACCAGATATCAATATATTGCCATAGATATCCGGGCTGGATTCGTTTTTACACATTATATGCGCTCTCTCTGATGATGACATTGTGTTGTCATATATTACTCCGGAACTGTTGTCGAGAACAATGTCGTACTGTTCTTCGGAAAAATCATTTGATGATACATTGATAGTAGTATTCAATACGGCCATCCCATATCCGTTGTTGCTGAACGTACCCCCCTTCAGAGTTATATTCGAGCTGCTTGCATATAGTCCGGTAGGATTGTTCTTCACCACAAGCGAATAAGCCGATATGCTGGAGTTCACTGCTTTCACCGCATCCCCTGTGTTGGAACTGATGGTATCCGAGTCCAGAATAGCTGTGGAATTGTATATTTCGATTCCAATTCCATTATTGGAGTATATCTCGTTGGATGCTATTATCGGAAATCCCCTGCGGATTGTGATCCCACCCTCGGAATTGGAGAATACGCTGTTATGGGAGAGTATCGGAGATGCCTCTTCCGATATTATGCCGAAATGAGAATTGTGTATTGTGTTCTGAGATATTATCGGCGAAGAATCTTTGATGTATACCCCGCAGTACCCATTTCTTATATCCGAAGAGCTTATTTTAACCAGATCGGATTGCACGGAGATTCCGGAAAGGTCCTCGCTTTTATAACCGCAGCCAGCTATAATGGAGTTCTGAATGTTTCCCGTGCTTCCGTTCTCATATATCCACCCAAATCTCGGAAAAAGATTCTCAAGCTCCGAGAGAGAATGTGCGGAGAGAGACCATACACAGTCGGAAGTAACATGCACCCAGTAAGAGTCCCCGGGCAGCATCTGGTCTGTATCGTTCAGATATTTCTCTCCACCTGTGGAGTTGTAGGTTTTCACCATATCATAATCTCCTGAGATGGAGGACAGCACGGATTTCGCCGGCACCCCGTCCAGAAATGGATACCCGATGGAGTTCCATCCGGTATAGAGCTGCTTAGAAGGATATGGATTGACGGTTCCGGATATGTTGAAACAAAAATTATCATAGAGATATACCAGAATCCCATCGGTTGGGAGTATTTCACACAAATCGCTGTAATTTGAGACTCTGACCGTAATATTCTCTGATGATGAAAGGTTTTCATAATGCCATATGGCTGTATCTCCATCCGTGTATGTTGTGTTCCATCCGATAAAACGGACGGTTGCATTTGGAATCTCCAGTTGAGGAATGACTTCCTCGTTCATTCCGCTGTTAAAAACAACTTTCACGGTTCCGTTCAGTTCCGCAGAGGTGTTGAAACATTCGGGGTATGTCTCTATTACCTGAGGGACTCTGTGGTCACCTGTCCTGAAGCTCCATGAATAAATACTGCCGATATTTCCGGCGATATCGCTGTAATTTGATACTGTAAGGGTTACATTCTCAAAATCATCCCAAGAGTTGTGAGACCACACTGCGGTATCATCCTTGTTATATGTGCTTTGCCATCCAAGAAATGTCCAGTTTCCGGGGTCTTTACCTACCGTTTGAGAGATTTCCGGAACTGTAGATGTGTTCATGGATTCATTGAATACCACGTAAACGGGAGAGCCTATTTGGACAAAAGAATCTCCCTCAATAGGACGCACTTCTTTTATTGATGGAGGCATACTATCTTTCGTTTTGAAATAGATGTAATGAGATGCGCCTTCATTTCCCGAAGTATCCGTATAATTGTAAATTCCGAGGAGTATAACCTTGGATTGAGGCCATCCGCTGCAGTTCCACACTGCGGTGTCATTCGTATTATTTGTTGTCGTCCATCCTGCAAAATTCAATTGACCGGTATCTGGGCCAGCCAGAATCTCAATGCTTGGGGCGGTAGAAGAATTCATCGTTTCATTAAAAACAACAGATACATCTCCGGTAACAGAAACATTCTCCGAGTAATTGGAAGGTACTGTGGATATTACTCTGGGCGCATTTTTGCTTTCGACATGAAAAGAAATGGTAAAATTTTTTCCTTCATTGCCTGAAAGATCAAAATATTTGGAAATTTGCAGCTTTTTTTTCTCAGCATTTTTTTCCCATGCAGGTGTGTGAGTCCATACTGCGGTATCATTCTTATTGATGGTGCTTTTCCATCCTACAAAAGAAAATTTCATCACATTAGAATACCAGCCTTCTATCATCTGAATATCAGGGATGTGCGAAGTATCCATGCTTTCGTTGAACACGACAAAAACTGTCTGACCGGCCTCACACACCGTATTGTTCTCAGGAACCGTTATCAGCATTTCTGGCGGGAGATTGTCGTTTAATTTTTTTGGATTTTCAGTATGAAATTTCCATATGTACGATGGCATCTCGCCTGCATACTCAGGACTCATTCCCGGCGTGTAGAACTTCCAAGGGTCGCTGTGGTCCGAGGAATCGTAAAC
>CAZQEG010000001.1:0-8898 GCA_964591575.1 uncultured Thermoplasmata archaeon | reverse complement strand
TCATTCCCGGCGTGTAGAACTTCCAAGGGTCGCTGTGGTCCGAGGAATCGTAAACAAAGGCCTTGTAATACTTGCCATCTAAAGGAGCCAGCACGCTTTTCACCGAATTGTTGTCCCTCTCGAATGGAATCGATATATAGTTCATTCCCTTTTTAAGGTCATATTCTATCTTTCCTCTGTACTGCTTTTCAATACCGGACACCTTCGAATTTATGACATTCAGAGAGCCTCCTTCTTTTACTATGATTTTATACTGCCCGTCATAGCTCGAATTTACAATCACGGATGCTCCGTTTCGAAGTGTCAGACTGCCGCCGCTCTCCACAATTATATTTCCTTTTATCTCCACACTTTGAGAATCCAGTACGATGCTCTCTCCCGGACCTATAATCCAATCTCCATTCACGGGAATCTGTAAATCGTTATTCTGAGCGGTCTCTGCCCCCAGAGGAATTAAAAGTGTGCTCAGGAGAAGAACGCAGAACACCGCCATTGCTCCGACTTTCATAAACGAGGCAAAACAGATGGCTTATTAAATACCTTTCGTAAAAGGAGCTTCGTCGTCACCATCATCCTCTCTTTCCGCTCTATCGTCAATTTGTGACTCCTCGAAGCCATTTTCGTCATTATTTTCCTCCTTCCTTCCGATATGCATATCCCACAGCTTCTCAACAATCATGGGGACCGCTATCAGAAGAGTAAGAGAGACAAAGAGCATGACCCAGCTATTCCAAGGAGCTGGGTTTCGGGAGAGCGTTCCGCTGATGGAGAGCTTTATTAGTCCGAACCACGGGAGTTCTCCAACGGCTTTTGCCACCACCCACCTGTATTCTACCTGTTGAGGGCATATCCTGCTGTTCTCATCCACCCCATACCCATTTGCGACATTGTGGTCACCGGCAGTTATGTATCCGCTGTGATGGTATGACAAGAGGGCGGAAACCGATATTACCAGCGTCCGATGGGCATATCCGTAGTCCTTTATCTCTATTCTCTCCCTTATGTTCAGATATGAGCCGCTATCGGTGGTATAATCGCTGCCGTAATGAATGTATCTCAGACCGGGAACATCGAAGGAATTTCCAGTAGAATTCCATTCGAGATAGAGAACAGCCCGGTGTATGACGGGAGTTACCTCCTTGCCCAGAGGGCGATAGATTATGACATCCCCGTAATCGCCATAAGTCCTGTAATCTGTACCTCTTCCCTTTACATATGTAGTTATGTCCGAAAATGAAGAATGCTTTGCGAGAACTATGTCCCCCGTATCTATAACACCGATATAGCTCGTATCGTCGCTGTGCTGCATACTTCCGGATTCGACCACAACAAGAGGGGGCCATCTTCCGGTATATCCATAGAGAGCACCCATGAACACAGCTATTACCAGCACTACCAGCAAAATCTCTTTAGTCCATTCAATAATCTCTGTCTTCATTTTTTCGTTCAAAAAGATGCCCCTGAAAGGGTTTTACTGGGGAAATTCTTCCCCTTTCACGTATTTGGACCGTATATGATCAAGAATTATATCCCTGTTCCTCCTCAGATGGGATTCGTACCATGTTTTTACAACATCCCCCATAATCTCATGGATGTCGTCCATCTTTGCCTTCTTAAGTGGGGCATCATAGAGGATGTACTGAACGAATATTCTCTTCCATCCCGCATACTTATAATAGTGCTCCCCTTCGCAGAATTCGAATATCATCTTTATGTGGGTCTCTCCGTCCTTGTCATAGTAGAGAATCTTCAGAGAGTCACCGGTCCTGTTCTGGTCCGGAGAAACATCTATAAGATAGATGGAATTGAACATCCCATAATCCATCTCCTCGTCTCCTTTGAGCTCCCAGTCATTGGGGTATGCCTTGAAACTCAGAAAAGTGTACTGGTCCGGTTCAATCCTGAAAGGGATGTTTATTCTGTTGAATCTGAGCCATATCCTCCAGATATCTGCCAGTAACTCTTTCGTAAAGTCATCTCTCTTCTTGCTGCTCTGATCTATGTCCTTTACAATCTCGTCCGTTTTCTTCTGGAGTTCGGCATCGAGAGCCTCAAACCAATCGTCATTTGTCTTGGAAGCCATTATACCACAGGGAGGCGAATATCTTCCCTATTTATAAATCTTTTGAAGAGAGAGGCCGCTATTTTTCCCTCCGAATCAAAGTTCCGTCTGTGCGGAGCAAAAGCTTTATCATGGTGGAGAATTTGGGCACAAAAGGAGGTACTAAATGTACGAGGTACGATTTCACGGAAGAGGCGGACAGGGCGCCGTGATGGCTGCCCAGGCGCTCGCCGACGCAGCATTCACAGAGGGAAACTACGCTGTCGCTTTCCCTTTCTTCGGAGCAGAGAGAAGAGGTGCCCCGGTGCTGGCATTTGCGAGGGTCGACAAAGGAAAGATATACGAAAAGACCCAAGTGTATGAGCCGGACTATGTTATCGTTCTGGATGACAAGCTACCGGAGATGCTCGATGTCACAAAAGGACTGAAAAGCGACGGAATGGCCATAATAAATACGAATATGGCGCCGGAGGATGTGGAACTGGGAAAAGAGGTTAGAACGGCCGCAGTGGACGCCACATCCGTAGCCCTCGAGATTCTCGGTACACCAATAACGAACAGCGCCATCCTCGGTGCGTTCGCAAAGGCCACCGGCGTCGTCAGCATAGAGTCCATAGAAAAGGGAATAATGGACATATTCGGTGCAAGAATAGGAGAGAAACTGGCGAAGAAGAACGCAAAGGCTGCCAGAACAGCCTATGAGAGAACAAAGGTCGGCGTGTGCAAAGGAACGAAAAAATATCCCGAAGAAAAGAAATGGCTCCCGACGGTCCAAGAGTTTCCAACGGGTGGAAGCCTCGGTATGGAGGTGCAGACTGATTCGGGCCTTATAGGGCTCGGAAGTTTTGTGGAGAACAAGACCGGCTCATGGAGGACATTCATGCCGGTTGTGGACAATTCCAAGTGCGTTAACTGTAAGCTATGCTGGTTCTTCTGCCCGGAAGGTGCGATAGATATGCTGGCAGACCTTGAAGAGAACAACGATAAGAAAATAAAAGGAATAAAGATAAACTATGACTACTGCAAAGGATGTGGGATATGTGCGAACGAATGCCCGACAAAGGCCATAACGATGGAGAGGTGATGAAATGACAGATAAGAGACTTGTAAGTGGAAATTATGCCGCCGCTTTCGGAGCCCTGAGAGCAAAAGTGAAGTTCATAGCCGCTTTTCCGATAACCCCGCAGACCTTCATTGTGGAGCATATCTCAGAGTTTGTCAACGACGGAATAATGGATGCGGAGTTCATGAGGGTCGAGTCGGAGCACAGCGCAATAAGCGCAACCGTTTCAGCCGAGGCAACGGGTATAAGGTCATTCACAGCCACTGCTTCACAGGGCCTTGCTCTTATGCACGAGATACTTGCGATACCGGCACCGCTCAGACTCCCAATAGTCATGCCAGTTGTGAACCGAACCGTATCCGCACCCATTGGCATATGGGCAGAATACAACGACGTGATGCCGCAGAGGGACCTCGGCTGGATGATAATGTTCGTGGAAGATAATCAGGAGGTCTTCGACATGATAATTCAGGGATACAAGATAGCGGAGGACAAGAGGGTTCTTCTGCCGTTCATGCCCAATCTCGACGCATTCATACTTTCGCATACATATGAACCGGTGGAATTTCCTGCTCAGGAAGAAATTGACGATTTCCTGCCGGAATACAAAGCGGAACATGCCCACCTCTGGCCTGATGACCCCATGGCGATTGGCGTATTCGCTCCACCGGAATATATCCAGGAGTACAGGACGCAGACCGAAAATGCGATGGAAAATGCGGGAAAGGTCATAAAAGAGGTAAACGATGACTTCGCACGGGTCTTCGGAAGGGACTATCACGGACTTATCGAGGAGTTCATGACAGACGATGCGGAAGCCGTGCTGATAACTCTGGGTACGGTGACATCCACCGCAAGAAAGGTGGTCATGGACATGAGAAAAGAGGGAAAGAAGGTCGGACTTGTGAAGCTGAGATTCCTGAGACCGTTTCCCAGAGAAGAGCTGAAAAAGGTGGCTGACAAGGTGAACGCTATCGGTGTCTATGACAAATCCATATCATACAGTGCAGGTGGTCCGGCATTTATAGAGACCAGAAACGCCCTGTACGGAATGGACATACCTGTCATAGGATACCTCGCAGGATTAGGAGGCAGAGACGTGAAATACGATGACATAAAGCTGATGTTCGAGAAGACGCTTGAAGCGGCAAAGAAAGGAAAGGCTGATAAAGAGGTTGTATGGATAGGAACAAGGGGGGTGAATCCATGACGACTATACACGACCTACCTAAAGAGAATCTTTTCACAGCCGGACACACGGCATGCCCGGGATGCGGAGCCGCCATTCTCGTGAGAAATGCCATGAAGGTCTTTGGAAAGAACACCGTGGTATACACACCTGCGAACTGCCTGCTGGTGTTCGGCGGGACATACCCGTACATATCATGGAAAGTGCCTTATCTTCATGTTGCATTCGAGAATACCGCTGTGTGCTCCGCCGCAATAAAGAGGGCGCTCAAAAAGACAGGAAGAGAGGACACTCTGGTGGTAGGATTCGCAGGCGACGGGGGAACCGCCGATATAGGTATACAGGCTCTCTCGGGAGCTGCCGAGAGGAACGAGGATATCCTCTACATAATGTATGATAACGAGGCATATATGAACACCGGAATCCAGAGGTCAAGTTCAACACCCTACGGCGCATGGACAACAACAACGCCCGCCGGAAAGGTTATCAAGGGGAAAGAGCGCTTCAAGAAGGATGTTCCTCAGATAGTGATAGCCCACAGCGTTCCGTATGTGGCCACAGCATCCATCGGATATCCGAATGACCTTCTGACGAAGCTTGAAAAGGCAAAGAATATCAAAGGATTCAGGTATATACAGGTATTTACGACATGCCCCACAGGATGGAGAGTCTCACCGGAGAAAACGGTCGAAGTCGCAAAGAAAGCCGTTGAAACAGGTATGTGGACGCTATATGAATACGAGAACGGAAAAATGAAGATAAATGTGAAGCCAAAACTCGACAGCAACGGAGAGATATCCGTACCCGTAAAGGAGTATCTGAAAATGCAGGGAAGGTTCAGGCACATGACCGATCAACAGATAGATACTCTCCAGAAATGGGTCAACGAAAAGTGGAAAAGAGATCTCGCAATGGAAAAAATCCTTCAATAAACCAATTCTATTTTTAATTTTAAAAATATTGATTTTTAAGGGGTTTAGAAGGCAGTTTCCTTTTCGTACTGCTCCACTGTTTCCAGAGTCCCCTCTTTCTCTTCACCTTCTGCCATCGTCTGCTTCAGAAGTTCCTCTCCAAGCTCTGCATTCTCCTCTACCTGCGATTCCATTGCCTCATCCATCGATGGTATATCCCTGGCAAAGTGGCATTTCACAAAGTGACCGGGCTCGACCTCGACCACAGGCGGGTCCTTTACATCGCACAGGCCTTTCTTGGCAAATATGCACCTCGGATAGAACCTGCATCCCTTTGGAATATCTATTGGGCTCGGGAGGTCTCCTTTTATCTTCTTCCGCTCCCTCTCATAATATGGGTCAGGCACCGGAACAGAGGAAAGCAGGGCCCTGGTATAAGGGTGATGCGGATTCTTTATTATCTCCTCACTGTCTCCTGTTTCCACTATGCTTCCCAGATACATGACGCCTATACGGTCACTCATATATCTTGCCACAGAGAGGTCGTGGGTTATGAAGAGATAGGGAATGCCGTACTTATCCTTGAGGTTCAGAAGCAGGTTCAGAATACCGGACCTTATGGAAACATCCAGCATGGATACCGGTTCGTCAGCGACTATAAACTCGGGTCTCAATGCTAGGGCCCTCGCTATGGCCACCCTCTGCCTCTGCCCTCCTGAAAGTTCATGCGGGAACCTGTGGAGATATTCCGTCGCAGGTTTCAGTTCGGATACTTCAAGTGCTTTTGCTGCCAGATCCTCTCTTTCATCAATGGTATCGCCGACATGATGCACAATCAACGGTTCCGCAACTGTGGCAAATACTGTCAATCTCGGGTTTAGCGACTCATATGGGTCCTGGAATATCATCTGGACGTTTCTTCTGAATTCCTTGAGCTCCTTGCCTTTGAGGAATGCAATATCCTTTCCCTGGAAATAGATATGCCCGCTTGTGGGGTCCTCCAGCCTAGTGAGAAGCCTTCCTGTAGTGGTCTTACCGCACCCGCTCTCTCCGACAAGAGAGAAAATCTCTCCGGATTTTATGTTGAACGATATGTTATCCACGGCGTGAACGAATTTCTGCTTACCTTTGCCTCCGATGGAGCTGAGGAGACCTCCTCTTACCGGGAAGTATTTCTTCAGGTTCTTTATGTCCATTACGAGCTTTTCTTTTGCCATTTTCATTCCTCCTTGAGTTCTCCGCTGTATATCTCTCTCGCAAAGTGGCATGCGCTCCAATGTCCGGGTGCTACTTCAATCAGTTCCGGTTCCTTCTCCATGCATATCGGCTTTGCATACTTGCATCTCGGGTGGAATCTGCATCCCTTTGGCGGGTTGACAAGGTCCGGAGGGGAGCCGGGTATGGATTTGAGCCTCTTCTTCTCTCCTTTTATGCTCGGAAACGCCCCCAGAAGCCCGATGGTGTACGGGTGTGCGGGTCTGTGGAAGAGTTCTCCTATGTCCCCGTATTCCATCATCTTTCCCGCATACATGACAAGCATCTTATCCGCTGTCTCCGCCACAACACTGACATCGTGGGTGATTATTATCATGGATATTCCGAACTTCTTCTGGAGCCTCTTTATCTCACCCAGAATCCTGTCCTGCATTATAACATCCAGAGCCGTAGTGGGCTCATCCGCTATAAGCAGGGAGGGATTGCATGCGAGTGCCATGGCTATCATCGCCCTCTGCCTCATTCCTCCGCTAAACTCATGAGGATAACCGACGACTCTGTCAGGAGGAAGCCCGACGAGTTTGAAGAGTTCCCTTGCTCTGTCCATTGCCTCTTCCTTGGTAACCTTCTCATGTGCGAGGATTGCCTCCACTATCTGGTCTCCTATGTTATATACAGGATTGAATGCATTCATGGCGCTCTGAAAGATCATGGCTATCTCTTTCCATCTTATGACAGACATCTTCTTCTCGGTTTCCTTGTATAAGATCCTCTTTTTTCTGTCCTTAAAAAGGCCGGTTATCTCCTTCTCAGGTTCTGCGATAGTCTGTCCTTTGTATTTTATATATCCGCCTCTGATGTGGCCGTTGGGAGGGAGGAGTCTGGTTATGGTGAACGCCGTGGTCGTTTTGCCGCAGCCGCTTTCACCGACGATTCCAAGGGTTTCTCCCGGTTTTATGGCGAAGGAGACATCATCAACCGCCTTCACTTCGCCCCCTATGACATCAAAGCGCACCTTCAGGTGGGACACTTCCAGGAGATAATCGGCTCCTTCTTCGTATATTGACCGGGTATCTTCGGAGATTTCCGTATTTTCCGGCTTATTTTCCGCAACAATTTCGTCCATTTTATCACCTCTTTCTCAGTCTCGGGTTTATTATCTCTTCGAATGCCCTTCCAACCAGGAAGAATCCCAGAACCAGGAAGGTTATGGCCAGACCGGGCGGTAACAGCCACCACCATGCCGTCAGCGTATAACCCGAACCATGGGAGATGTCGAACAGCATCATACCCCAGCTCATGGTCTTGGGGTCTCCGAGCCCGATGAAACTGAGCGATGCTTCGCCAAGGATAGCGCCAGTAACGGCGAATGTCATGTAAAGGAAGGCAAGAGGCATTACGTTCGGTATTATGTGCCTCACCATTATTCTTGTGTTGCTCGCTCCTGTCACCCTTGCCGCATCAATGAACGGCCTCTCTTTGAGAGAGAGCACCTGAGACCTGATTATCCTCGCCGTTCCGGGCCACCCCACCAGTGTTATGGCTATTATGATGTTCCATATGCTCGGCCCCATAATAGCCGCAAAGACAATTATGAGGGGCAAGAAAGGCATCACTAAGATAACATCGGTGAATCTCATAAGAACCACATCGATCCATCCTCCGAAGTACCCTGCCACAACACCGACAAGAATTCCTATGAGGACGGACAGGAAGGATGCTGCGAAACCTACCAAGAGGGCTATTCTTGAACCCCAGACCAGTTGGCTGAAGACATCCCTTCCAAAGGAATCGGTTCCCAGAAGGTATCTGTTTCCTGAAGGATAGACTCCCGGAGGAAGCGGAGCAAGGTATTTTCCATCGGTACTGAGCTGCGTCATGTCTCCGTTCTTTGCCGCCACTATGACATATTTTGAGGTTGCACTCGCTCCAGGTATGGTAGAGGCAACAAGAGGCGTGTTCAGGTGCGCATTGGGTTCGACCTCCGATTTCCATGTGATATTGCCATTATTTATGTTGACAGCATATATATTCCCTGAGTTAAGAACGAAGTATATGAACCTGTTGTCAAAGTATGTCGGTCTCTCCGAAACTCCTCCGATGGTGTTATCATAGTGCCATTTTATCGGATTCTCCGATTTTCCCACTTCGTTCACATCGATGCAGTATATTCTTCCGAGGCCTGTTGGCTGTCCGGAAGTATCATAGACTGATAGCCCGACAAAAAGCTGGGGATTCTCTGCAGCGGTAACATATATGTCACCGACCGGAGAGCCGGCATAGAGGGTTATCGTCTGCTCGACATCTCCTGCCTTTTTCAACTCTGCGGAAGAGCTCATGTTCGCTGTCTGTGTCTGATTATAGATCCTTATTCCGTATATTTCGCCGTCCGAGGTGCCTGCAAAAAGCAGTGCGTCATTATATGGCATATAGGTGCCGTTCATCAACTGTTTTCCTG